>NZ_JAVKPK010000005.1:0-83880 GCF_031461075.1 Methanosarcina baikalica
GTTTAGTTAACAATGCAATAATTTTAAAAACTGTTTTTTAAAGAGATCAAGCCTGAACTACCCCGGTCCTAGCCTGAAATCTCTGGTTTCTTCCATATGATGTGAGAAGTTGGTCTCTAAAAGTTATGGTATCCCCAAAGCATTAAATTCCCACATTCCAGCATACAGGTCGCGACATATCACAGATTTCTTTCGGCAAATGCTCTGCCTTATTCTTCAAACTACAATAGCTAAGCAGGCTGAATCTTATTAATGGTCGCTCAATCGGTTGTATTCTAAATAATTAGAATTTAACCGGGTTATTTTTGATAGCCAGACAAAATTTCTTATCTTTAAAAGTTGCAGGTTTACTCATGTGGCTTCGGTCAAGGTGCAAAACGCTAAAAAGTGTTATTTTTTATGTAATATATATAAGAATTATATTGGAAAAATCGCTATACTTGGTATTCGAAGTTGTGCATAAAATTCGTTACTCGAGACCAATGCAGGTTTACTATAGATCCAATCCTGTTATAATAAATAATAGGAATTGTGAAGAACTATGAATGATAATGTATATTAATTATAATTTTCAATGGCTCTGGAAGAAAAATCTCCTTTCAAACAAGCATTAACCCTGGGTAAAGCCAAAGGTTTTTAAGCAAATCTCAAGTTAGTTCTTGAAAAATCCAGCTGGAGAAGATATATCATGCAGGAAAAAATAAAAGAAATTGCAGCTCGAGTCCGTGAACTGCGGGAACTATCGGATTTCACGGTCAAAGAAATGGCAGAATATATGCAGGTATCCGATGAAATCTATGAGAAATATGAAAGTGGAAGTGAGGATATTCCGGCAAGTATACTTTTTGAAATTGCACACAAGCTGCGCGTAGACATGGCTACCCTCCTGACAGGTGAAGAGCCGCGCATGAATATTTTTACCGTTACAAGGGACGAAAAAGGGGTCAGCGTTGAAAGGAGGAAACAGTACCGGTACCAAAACCTGGCTGAAAATTTCATTCACAAAAAAGCTGAATTTTTCATAGTTTCGGTTGAACCCAAATCATATGGGACAAAGCCTGAGACCAATTCCCACCCAGGGCAGGAATTTAATTACGTGCTTGAAGGAAGCCTTAAAGTCTATATCCACAATAATGAAATTACCCTGAACAAAGGAGACTCCATTTATTTTGACTCCACATACGAACACGCCATGGAAGCTCTTGAAGGAGAGCCTGCTAAGTTCCTGGCAGCTATAATGTAATTTAATGTAATTTGATCTAACGTAATTTGATTTAATGTAATTTGATTTAGCGTAATTTGATTTAGCGTAATTTGATTTAACGTAATTTGATTTAACGTAATTTGATTTAACGTAATTTGATTTAACGTAATTTGATTTAACGTAATTTGATTTAACGTAATTTGATCTCAAATCTGATAAAAACTTGATATGCGGGATAAAATTTTAAAAACTTTGAAATTCACAAAGGCCCTTAAGCCTTTAAAAATATGGAAAGATGAATAATAAGCAGATAAAACGGGTGTCCAGAATGACTTCCTTGCTGAGCCAATTTGTTTCCAAAACCGATTTCGAATCTTACGAGGATTTCCAGGAAAATTTTAAAATCCTGGTTCCTGAAAATTTCAACTTTGCCTATGACGTGGTCGATACCTATGCAAGAGATTTTCCTGAGAAACTTGCAATGATCTGGTGCGACGATAACGGAGAAGAAAAAACCTTTACTTTCAAAGACCTCAAATACTACAGCGACAAGGCTGCAAATTTCTTTGCAAAGCACGGGATAGGAAAAGGCGACTATGTAATGCTTACCTTAAAGAGCCGTTATGAGTTTTGGTACTGTATCCTGGGATTACATAAACTGGGAGCCATTGCTGTGCCTGCAACCCATATGCTCAAGACACGAGATATAGTATATCGAATAGAGAAAGCCGGCCTGAAAATGATCGTCTGCATATCAGAGGATGAAGTTCCTGAGCAGGTGGACGAATCTCATTCCCAGTGTGGGGATATCCCGCTTAAAAAAACAGTTGTTGGAGGTAAACCTCGGGAAGGCTGGATTGATTTCAGAAAAGAACTTGAGGAGGCTTCCCCTGACTTTGAGCGTCCTGCCGGTAAGGCTACAACTACAAATGATGATATTTCTCTGGTTTATTTCTCCTCAGGAACCGCGGGCTTCCCAAAAATGGTGGAACACGATTTTACCTACCCTCTTGGACATATTCTTACCGCAAAATACTGGCAGAATGTAGAGGATGACGGGCTGCATTATACGGTTGCAGACAGCGGCTGGGGAAAATGCGTATGGGGAAAGATCTATGGGCAGTGGATAGCAGGTTGTGCGGTCTTTGTTTATGACTACGACCGGTTTGAAGCCAAAAACATGCTTGAAAAAGCTTCCAAATGCGGTGTTACAACTTTCTGTGCCCCGCCGACAATCTACCGCTTTCTGATCAAAGAAGACCTGAGTAAGTATGAATTCGGTACATTGAAATATGCGGTCGTTGCAGGCGAACCCCTGAACCCTGAGGTGTTTAATCGGTTCCTTGAATTCACTGGAATAAAGCTCATGGAAGGGTTCGGGCAGACCGAAACTGTTGTAACTATCGCAACTTACCCGTGGATGGAACCAAAACCCGGGTCTATCGGAAAGCCATCTCCTGGCTATAAAATTGAGCTTATGGACAGGGACGGTAGGCTCTGTGAAGTAGGAGAAGAAGGAGAAATCGTTATCAACACAAAAGGAGGAAAACCTGTCGGATTCTTCGTCCACTACGGAAAAGACCCGGAGAAGACTGAAGAAACCTGGCACGACGGCTATTACCATACAGGAGATATGGCCTGGATGGACGAAGACGGCTACCTGTGGTTTGTGGGAAGAGCTGACGATATTATCAAGACTTCGGGATATAAAGTAGGGCCTTTTGAAGTGGAAAGCGCCCTTATCCAGCACCCTGCAGTGCTCGAATGTGCAATTACAGGTGCTCCGGATCCTGTAAGGGGCCAGGTTATTAAGGCAACGGTTGTGCTCACAAAAGGTTACGCGCCGGGAGAAGCACTTAAAAAAGAGCTTAAGGAACATGTAAAAAGAGTCACTGCTCCCTACAAATACCCGCGTATCATAGAGTTTGTGGATGAACTTCCGAAGACCATTAGCGGAAAGATCCGCAGGGTTGAGATCCGGGATAAAGACCAGACGTAAACCAGAAATAAAAATTAATCTGAAATGGTTTTAGATGAAATTAAACAAGCAAATGGATCAGATCTGGTCAGAAAAGAAAGAAAAATTCAGATTAAATCAGAAAAAGGAAAAGAAAGGAAAGAAATAAGTAGCTTTAACTTTTTCTGAAAAGTTTGTTTTAAAAAAATGTGGTTCCGGACTTGCTTTAAAGTCTTATCTCAATTTTCCTTTAATGTAAGGTATATAACAAATTATAGAATTTAAGAAAAATACGTGGAAACCGAAGGCTCTTCTTTCTGTCACACAAAACCGGTTGGAGAAAAATAGGGACTGGGAAAAATCTGGGAAAAGAAAAATAAAAACTCCAGATGGTCCTGGACTCCAGGACGGGCCTGGAAGCTGAGAAGAACCACAGGATAATTGAAAAATAAACGAAATGAGGACCCCCATATGTCAATGAACGATAAAAAAGAACCATATCCTGTTATCAACACTCTGGAGTGCAAAGCCTGCGGGCGCTGCCTCCTCGCCTGTCCCAAAGGCGTACTTTTCATGAGTGAAAACCTGAATTCTCGGGGCTACCATTATGTGGAATATAAAGGAGAGGACTGTTCAGGCTGTGCAAGCTGCTATTATACCTGTCCTGAACCTCTTGCAATCGAGATTCATATTCCCATGAAAGAAGAGGAAGCCAGATAAAAGGCGGAAAGGGAGGAAAAAATATGGCAACACAACTGATAAAAGGCAACTCCGCAGTGATCGCCGGTGCACTTTATGCCGGATGTGACTGTTTCTTCGGATATCCAATAACCCCGGCAAGTGAGATCCTTCATGATGCGTCTAAATACTTCCCGAAAATAGGGAGAAAATTCGTCCAGGCCGAATCCGAAGAGGCGGCAATTAACATGGTCTACGGAGGTGCATCTGCAGGGCACAGGGTCATGACTTCTTCTTCAGGCCCGGGAATCAGCCTGATGCAGGAAGGGCTTTCATACCTTGCTGGCGCAGAACTTCCCTGTGTGATTGTAGATGTCATGCGGGCAGGCCCTGGACTCGGAAATATAGGGCCTGAGCAGGCGGATTACAACCAGGTGGTAAAAGGCGGAGGGCACGGCAACTACAAAAATATCGTGCTTGCCCCAAATTCCGTGCAGGAAATGTGCGACTTTACCATGAAAGCCTTTGAGCTTGCCTTCAAGTACAGGAATCCTGTTGTGGTACTCGCAGACGGTGTGCTCGGACAGATGATCGAGTCTCTCGAGTTCCCGCAGAAAGCTACTGTACCTGAGATCGATACCAGCTGGGCAATTAACGGTACAGCCGAAACCAGGCCTAACCTGATAACCTCAATTTACCTGGACTTCAATGAACTCGGAAAGTTCAATGAGAAGCTACAGGCAAAGTACGAGTTGATCAGGCAGAATGAAGTGGATTATGAAGAATATCTGACAGATGATGCCTCAATTGTCCTTGTTTCTTATGGGATCAGTAGCAGAATTTGCAGATCAGCCGTAGACCTTGCCAGGCAGGAAGGCATCACAGTAGGCCTTTTCAGGCCGAAAACTCTCTCCCCGTTCCCTGAGGCACCGCTGAAAGCCCTGGCAGATAGGGGCTGCTCCTTTATTTCCGTGGAAATGAGTAATGGACAGATGATAGATGATGTCAGGCTTGCAATCTGCTGCTCACAGCCTGTAGAGCTTGTAAATCGTATGGGAGGGAACCTGATCACCCTTGACCAGATTATGGATAAAATCAGGAAAATTGCAGGGGAGGCATGAAAATGGCAGCGGAAATCATTAATGGAGAAAAAGTAATAGGAAGGCCAAAAGCCCTTTACGCAGACTACCCTCGCAAAGGAGCGGTAGCCTCGACAGCCACTCACTACTGCCCTGGTTGCGGGCATGGGGTTCTTCACAAGCTTATTGCCGAAGCAATTGATGACCTCGGGATTCAGGACAGGACAGTTATGATCAGCCCTGTGGGCTGTGCGGTCTTTGCCTACTATTACTTTGACGCAGGCAATATCCAGGTTGCCCACGGACGTGCCCCTGCAGTAGGGACAGGGGTTTCCAGAGCAGAAGAAAATGCTGTGGTTATCTCGTACCAGGGAGACGGGGATCTCGCATCAATAGGCTTGAACGAGACTCTTCAGGCAGCAAACAGGGGTGAAAAGCTTGCAGTCTTTTTTGTGAACAACACAGTCTACGGAATGACAGGCGGACAGATGGCCCCGACAACTCTTGTGGGTGAAAAGACCACTACCTGCCCTGAAGGCCGTGACCCCTGTTTTGCAGGCTACCCTCTGCATATGTGCGAACTTCTGGACAACCTGAAAGCTCCTGTTTTTATTGAAAGGGTTTCGGTATCTGATATTTCCCATATAAGAAAAGCCAGAAAAGCCGTGCGAAAGGCGCTTGAGATCCAGCGTGACGGTAAAGGATATTCTTTTGTCGAAGTTCTTGCTGCTTGCCCGACTAACCTCAAGATGGATGCCGAACAGGCTGTCAGTTTCATTAATGAGGAAATGGAAAAGGAATTCCCTCTCAAGAAGTTCAGGGATAACTCCGAAGAAACCGAACCCCTGCACCGTGGAGTCAGTGACTTTACTACTGAAACCCTTGAGAAACTTTATGGTATTGAAGCGGATGCCAAAGAAAAACCTTCCAGAAAGGACTTTGCCCCGATCCAGACCAAGATTGCAGGTTTCGGAGGGCAAGGAGTCCTCAGTATGGGTATTATCCTAGCCCAGGCAGGGGTAAAAGCAAACCTCAACGCTTCTTGGTTCCCGTCTTATGGCCCGGAACAGAGAGGGGGCACATCCAACTGCTCGGTTGTGATTTCAGGCCAGCCGATAGGCTCTCCTACTGTCTACACCCCTGACATCCTGGTAGCTATGAACCGCCCTTCCCTGGAAAAGTTCGAAGGGGCAGTCAGAGAAGGAGGCTTTATCCTCTATGACTCCTCCATAGGCGAAGCCAAGACGCCTGCAGGTGTTAAAGCCGTTGCAGTCCCTGCAACCGAAAAAGCCAAAGAAGCAGGCTCTGAGAAAGCAGCCAACTCCTTTATGCTCGGAGTCCTTATGGGCCTTAACGCAACAGGCCTGGAAGAGGAAGCCTTCAAGGATGCTCTTGCCGAAAACTTTGCAGGCAAACCTAAAGTTATTGAATTTAATCAGACGGTTCTCGAAGCAGGGGCACAGTGGGCCAGAGAAAACGTTAAGATCTGAAGAAAAACTGAATTTAAGAAAAACTGATTTCTATGAATAAACAGGCGGAGGAATATCTTTCTCTACCTGTTAGCTTTTTTCAGTATTTTTTCATCAATTTTTCAGTAAATTCTTATTACTTCTGTAAACTAATTGTTGTAATTAAAATACTTTCAGCTGACTTTACCGTCTTTAATTGTTCTAATATCAGATATTTTTTTGCATGTTTATCTTGTCCAGGAAATTGCTCCTAAGGAATGGAAATCTATAAAAAACGCAAGCAAAAGGTACAATTTTCCAAAACAGAAAGGAAAGTTAAATTTATGCATAAATTTGAAATCAATCATAAGCTTTATTAAAGCCAAATACATTGTAAGGAAAAGAAAGACTTGTAGAAAATATTTTTTAAAGTTTTTGTTAACAGACTGTTAACAGACAGTATTTAAAAGTAGTTTATCAAGTTAGAAGTAGATAGTAGGGTCTGAGTCCCTATTCTCAGGTCCCTACTTGCGATCCAACCCAAAGATTAAGAGGAAACCCTATTACTCTTAATCTATACATTTATAATGACGTTAAGATATATATCATAACCGACCTAAAAAACAATTTGTAATTTGAATTTTCAAATATATTGTACATTTGTTTTGCAGCGAAACTTTTAATGACGTTAAAATATTTAATTTAAGTATTATTAACAATATTAAATTGCAGATAAATTTCATTGAAAGCTTCGTCTGACTACTCGGAAAATTTCGAAATAATACAGATCCAAAAAAGCAGCCATAAAAGAACTTTAGGAATCCAGAAAAAATCATAAGCTTTATAAAAATTAAAGACATTGCGAAAAAAAGGAAGAATTATAGAAGAGAAGTTAAAAGGTAATTACGTCAAAAGCAATTACATTAAAAGCAATTACATTAAAAGCAATTACATTAAAAGCAATTGTCAGCAGAGAAACAGCATAGAAGTAGATGGTAGGGTCTGAGTCCCTATTCTCAGGTCCCTACCTGCGATCCAACCCAAAGATTAAGAGGAAACCCTATTACTCTTAATCTATTCATTTTATAATCATGTGTACATATATATCATAACCGATCCAAAAAATCTGTTTTGATCTAAAATTTCAATAGAATTAAATAATTTTTCTCCTTCTAAAATTTTAATAGCGTTAAATACTTCTGAGATCTACAAATAAGAGATATATTTTAGTAAAGGACTATATTTTTAGCTGCCTTCCAGAGAACAAAAACCGGAAAAGAGGTTCAGGTTTCTCATGTGTTTTAGTAACTATTCAGCTACCCAATAATCACTATCAAAAGCCGTAATTTACGTGGACTGTAATGTCTGTTATACTTAAGCTTATTTTAGATTCTGATGTCAAATGAAGGCGTTTTTAATTTTGCTATGAATCCCTAATTTTGGTTACCCAGAGGGTCAAAATCAGCATCAATTGGCTCATTTCATGGTCTCTGAATAGTTGCGTGTTTTATTTAATAGCTGATCTCAAAACCAATTTTATCCCATCAGTAAGAGTTTCAGAAATCATTTTCATGAACTGAAACCTTAATTAATTCTCCAGAATACGAGATCAGAGAATCAATTATAAGTTTTGGGATTAGCTCTAACGCAAAAAAACTCTGTATCAGCGTAAACAGAGTAAAGAAATATAGCAAAATTAAGGATGCCTGAAAAAAAGTTTATAAGAATAGATGATAAGGGCCCTGTTCCCATTTAGCGGGGCCCTATCGATAATCCCAACCCCTTTAGATTGAGAGGAAACACTCTAAACTCTCAACCTGCATTCTCTCAGAGTATCCTGTAAATATATAGTATAATCCGTCTGAAAAATAGTTTCTGATTAAATTTACTGATCCAACGTATATTTTTGCCTCAATCAAAAATTTCAATAAAACAAAAAAATTATAACTCCATAATAATACATATAATCAGTAATCGAGAAAAAGCATTAATCGAGACGACAGGAAAATAAATATAGAAACGGGCTAGAACAGCCCTTTCAAATAAGATAAGACCTGAGGGGCGGGAAGCCGTTAAAGCTCACAGAACTGTAACTTTGAGTGTACGCGCCTGTTGTAAAGATATATACGCGGTTTCCTTCTCTCATTGTGTGGGGGAAGGCATATTTGTATTGCTCGTAAAGAATATCCATGCTGTCGCAGGTCGGACCCGCAAGGATTACTTCTTCGGCACAACCTTTTTTATCGCAGAATATAGGGTATTTAATGCATTCATCAAGGGTCTCGATAAGGCCCCCGAACTTGCCGATGTCAAGATAAACCCATTTGTACTGGTTGAATCTGGCCTTCTTGGAGATCATTACGACTTCACTTACGATTATACCTGCATCGGCTACAAGAGAGCGCCCGGGTTCTATAATAATTTCAGGCAGCTCTTCCCCAAAGTCTTCATGTAAAAAGCGACGGATTTCCCGAGAATATGTCTCAAGATCATGAGCCTGTGCCTGATATTTTGCAGGAAAACCCCCACCAAGATTGATCATCTTCAGATGGATGCCTTTTTCAGCCACGGCCTCAAAGAGGTATTTACATTTGGAAATTGCATTGTCCCACTGGCCAATGTCCCTCTGCTGGGAACCAACATGGAAAGAAAGCCCATAAGGCTCAAGCCCCAGTTTTTCGGCCTTCAGAATAAGCTTGTATATCAGGTCAGGGTGCGAACCGAATTTCTTTGAAAGAGGCCAGTCAGCACCGTCACTTTCAGTGAGTATGCGGAAAAATACTCTGGAACCTGGAGCTCTTCTGGATAATTTCTTCAAATCACTCTCAGAGTCAGTAACAAAAAGCCTCACTCCCTTTTCATATGCATAAGCTATATCCTTTTCTTTTTTGATAGTATTGCCGTAACTGATCCTTTGAGGTTCTATCCCGAGCCCGAGCAGCTGATCAAGTTCGTAAACCGTTGCCACATCAAAATTGGAGCCTTTGTTTTTCAGGGCAAGCACAACCTCGTCCATAGGGTTAGCCTTTACAGCATAGTGAATTTTTGCAAAGGGCATGTGCTCTACCAGATTTTCGTAACTTTGCTCTATCTTTTGCAGATCAACGATCAAAAATGGTGTTTCTTTATCCCGGGAGAACTTTTTAATTCTGTTAAAATCGTCTCTTGCAACGAAATCCTCCAGCGGAAACTCATAATGCTCTTTTCTCATATCTACTCCCTTGTTAAATTTAAACTGATCCGTAATTAAACTTATGCTAATTCTGATTAATAATTTTTAGAATCTAATCGGTTGTATCAATTATTGAATCCATAATGAATTATTTTGATAATCCGTAAAATAAAGCGATTCAAATAGGATTTAATGTATATAAAACTAATTATTGGTGAATATAAAGATGCCAAATTAACTGAAATCAATAAATATTTAAAATAAATAGTCACATTCTCAAAAAAAGCTTTAATAAGCTTCTTTTAGTTATTAAGGAACGTAAAATCCCTTACAAGCCCACAGCGCAAACGAGAAATCGTAGATGATCCAAAAATATGCATGGGCGATTTTCACCCATAAAAAAGAATATTATAGGCTTGAGAAAGAATCGAGACATATTGTAATGATTAATTGGCAATAAAAGCTTTAATTTACAATATTTTGGATAAATAATCTGTATTAAGCATTTTTACAGCAGGTCAATTTTCAGAACTTAATGAAAAATTATACAATTAAGCAGGCAGGCCTTTCTTTCGGGTTTTGAGCAGCACTATCAGCACACTGATCCCTATGAGAACAAGCCCATAAGCTATGACTTCCGCATTTAGTCGGGAAAAGAGAAATACGATAGAAAGGGCACTAAGCGACGGAAGCAGGGGCAGGCGGCCAACACTAAAAGGAACTTTAAAAGGGCGCGTTCTTGTAGGGTCGGCATAACGGAGCTTTATAAGGGAGAGGTTGACCATAAAAAAGACAATAAAAATCATAAAATTAGCAATATTTGCTACTGTCGTAATATCCCTAAGCAGGACAAACAGGATTGAGAGGCATGCAACTCCGAAAATTGCAACCCATGGAGTCTGGTAACGGCGGTGTACTCTTGAGAGGCTTTTTGGAAGCGAACCCGCATATGCCATGCCGTAAACAATCCTTGACCCCCCAAGCATAACTACGAGTACCGTGTTCATCGTAGAAAAAAGGGCAATCCAGGATAGAAGGACAAAAGCACCATTCCCAAGCTCGACAGCTGCAACATCCGCAAGCGGGACAACTGAAAGGCCGAGAACCCGAAAATCGAGCACGCTTACGGCTGTTACTGCCACACAAATATAAAGGAAAACAGTAAAGAATATGGCAATAAGCAGGGCTTTAGGAGTCGTGTTCTCTGCATTCTGTGTCTCCTGCGACAGCCTTACAATGTCTTCAAAACCGAGAAATGCAAAAAAAATCAACGTCGAAGCCTCAAATATCCCTGTAAGTTCCGGCGCCTCAAAATAATTTACCGTACCAAGGTAAGGGAGTCCCACGTAAATAATAATTAAAAGTCCCAGAAGTTCTATCAGAGTTATGAAAATAGCCAGCCTTGCAGATTCCTTTATTCCATAAACCATGATAAGACTAAGGACAAAAAACAGGCTCACCGCTCCTACTAGATTTCCACCTCCGAAAATGGTACTGAAATACCTTCCGAACCCAAGGGCAACTGCAGAGCTGGTTATTACCACAACCCCAATGACGAGCAGCCCCACAAATAGGCCCACACGCTCTCCAAACGCTCTTTTTACAAATTCATATTCAGCTCCTGCCCTTGGATACATGGAAGAGAGTTCCATATAACTCAGGGCCGAAAGCGCAGCAGTAGCTCCTGCAAACAGAAAGGAAAACCAGACCATATTGCCTGCAAGCCCCGCAGCTTTTCCTATCAAGACGTAAATTCCGGCTCCCAGAATGTTGCCAATTCCTACCAAAGTAATTTCAAGTAAATTCAGTTCTTTTTTTAGTTCGGCCTCCCCTTCCATAAGAAACTCCTGCATCTTAAACTTGAAATTCAGGAATATAGATATAAACATAAATATGGGCGTTAATGCCTATTAAAAAGACTGTTTCATGAAATGACTATGATAAGACTCCTATTCACCCGGTTCTCAAAAGAAATTCATAGAATGATTTTTTTTCCCCACAATAATACTCAGTTCCCTAAATCATGTTTAATTTCAAACATTCTATACCATAGAAATTGTGTTTCTTAATTTCTGTTAAAAACAAAATAACATAAAAATTAAACATTTTAAGCCATCAGAGATAAAAATGAAGATTGAAAGGTTAAGCTCAGTTGCTCGCTCCATAAACCTTGCTTATCCCACAAACAGGGCGATTGTAATAATTACCCTCCTTTTTCTCCTGGGAACCACAGGCCTTCAACTTTTCCTGGGGGAAGAGATTTCGTCGGCTTCGGATTCCGGCTTAAGGGCAGGAGTATCGGTATTTCTTGCCTGGGCATTTGCAAGGGAGCTGGATACTGACAATGAGCTCTCAGCTTTTGTTGCGGCTTTTTTGGGTTGTGCAGGGTTCCTGCTTTTTCCTTCCCCTTTCCTGCTAGCCCTTTTTCTGGAACTCCTGCTTATCCGTATAATAAACCGGAGTACAGGCCTGGCTGCAAAAACTTCCGATTCTCTGGTGATACTTCTGCTTTCAGGCTGGATTTCATTTCAGGGAGAATGGCTTTTCGGCTTATTTACAGCACTTGCATTTTTCCTGGACTCTTTCCTTCCGGAACCCAATCGGTGCAACCGCATTTTTGGGGGCATCGCATTTCTAATTTCATTGTTCGTTTTTATGAGAACTGCAGGAAAAGAAAGCATTTTGATGAATACACAGTTAGGGTTATTCATGCTTGCAGCAGCTTTCCTATATATTCCACAGCTTCTCAGTTCCCGGAAAATCAAATCAAGAGGAGATCTTACAGGAATTCCTTTAGACCCGCTTCGCATCCATGCAGCTCAACTGACAGCTCTGTTGAGTGCAGTTTTATTCGCAACCCTAAAAGGATGGGCAGGAGTTGAAAGCCTCATGCCTTTATGGGGAGCGTTTTTAGGGATCTCCCTTTATGGATATTTACACATGCTGCTGAAAAGGTTATGTAAGGTCTCTCGGCCAGATTAACTGCAATATATTACCGGACTGAAATAGCCTGAGTGCATGCTTAAAAGGTTCTTCAGGCATGAATCTTTAGGCAGAGACTTTTCAGGTTATGATTTCATTTTTTGAGCAAGCTCCAGGCCTATTTCCTTAACCTTTGTTAAGTCTTCTTCCCTGGCTCTGCCTTTCACCTGAAGGGTTCCCACAATCTCCATTTTCGAAGGTACCAGAATTTCCCCTGCCTGTTTAAGTGCGCCTCCGCCCCAGCCAAAGGACCCCAGTACAACCCCGTACTTTGCAGGCGGATTGAGAGCTTTTACCAGGTATGTGCCGTAAAGGGCAAGAGGGTGCATGCCTCCAAGGACGGTCGGAGCTCCAAGGATAATAGCACGCGAATCGACCAGTTCCCTTGCAACGTCTCCTATGTCAGAGACTGCAAGGTCATAAATTCTAACATTTATACCTTCTTTTAGTAAGGTTTCTGCAATTGTCCTGATCATCTCTGCTGTGGAACCCCACATACTAACATAGACGATAAGGGCTTTATTTTCGGTCTCTCCTGCAGTCCACTTTGCATAGGGTTCAAGTATACGCTGTGGATTTGTGTAGATAGGTCCATGACTGGGGGCAATGATCTCGATCTCAAGGTCCTTTATTTTTTCAAGAGCTTTTGCCCCCATTTTCCCAAAAGGCATCATGATTTCCCCATAGTAGCGTTTTGCCAGAGGAATAAGGTCTTCAATATCTTCATCGTAGACTCCCTGAGCAGTATGAGCTCCGAAAAAGTCACATGGGAAAAGAACTTTGTCTTCAGGCAGGTATGTGAACATGGTTTCAGGCCAGTGGAGCCAGGGCGCTTCTATAAAACGAAGGGTTTTTCCCCCCAGCTCGAGGCTATCTCCATCAGCAACAATTTTAATCCGAGCTTCAGGCAGCTCGTGGTAAAGACTTGCCATTTTCACGCCTCTTTCCGTCGTAACAAGCACCGAGTCAGGAGCCCTATCCATGATATAACGAATTGCACTGGAGTGATCGGGCTCGGCATGGTTCATGATAAGATAATCCAGCTTTTCCAGGCTGGAAACCAGGTTTATTTTCTCTTCGAATTCCTTTTCAAAACCAGGATTCACGGTATCGATAAGGGCCGTTTTCTCTTCTCCTTTCACAAGGTAGGCGTTATAGCTTGTCCCCTGAGGCAGCGGAATCAAAGCATCAAACATTCTGCGGTTCCAGTCTTTTACACCAACCCAGTAAACATGTTTGGCAATTTCAGGAATATTGTAAATCTCCATATTTTTCCTCCATCCTCCCTGACGAATAAAAATAGATCGAAATAAGAAACAGATAGAAATCTCTGGCTGCTCTATCAATCTGATAACTATTTTTACTGAATGACTATATTGTATTCGTTCAATATATTTATTAGGCAAAACCCTTAACTTGACATCTCCATTTAATGAGAAAAATAGAATTATGCAAAACAATGCAAAATAAAGCTGCGTTGCCCTTTAGTCATAATATTTTTTTCGAAAAATTAAAAAAAGAAAAACTTTATATAGACAGCAGTCAGTTATCTTCTTCCTATCACGTAAGAATTCACAAAATTATGGTTAATGTGGCAACGAGTAAGCCTAAAAAAGTTCAGTATTAAAATAAGGCTTTGATACTTGGATATTCGAATTAAAAAAGAAGGGATAATAATGAAAACATCATCTGTAGAACTGAATCCGAACAAACTGGTACAGTACCTCAATAAACCAGCAAGCGAATTCACCAAAGAGGACATTATAAAGTTCGTCAAGGAAAACGGTATTAAAATGCTGACTTTCCGCTATGTTGGCGGGGATGGGAGACTTAAAGCTCTCGCCTTCGTTATTAGAGACGAAGAGCACCTTGACAACTTACTTTCAGCCGGGGAGAGAGTGGACGGATCAAGTCTTTTTTCATACATTGAGGCAGACTCAAGCGACCTCTATGTCATGCCTAAATACAGGACTGCCTTTTTAAATCCTTTCGAAGAAATCCCCACTCTGGACATTCTCTGTTCCTATTTCGACAAGGAAGGAGCCCCCCTCAAAAGCGCTTCTGAAACCGTCATGAAGAAGGCTGGCCAGACCCTGACCGAGAAGACAGGCTATGAACTTCAGGCAATGGGCGAACTCGAATACTACATCATTGCCGACAAAGATGAAGTCAACATGAATTTCCCGGCCGTTGACCAGAGAGGATATCACGAATCTAATCCCTTCACCAAATTCGACCAGCTAAGGAAGGAAGCAATGTTGTACATCTCCGAAGCTGGCGGAAAAATAAAGTACGGGCACTCTGAAGTAGGGAATTTCACCGATGACAATTACTACTACGAGCAGAACGAAATCGAATTTGAGACTGACACACTTGAAAACAGTGCCGACCGTCTGCTTATTGCAAAGTGGATGCTCAGGATGCTTGCCGAGCAGTATGGTGTAAGGGTCAGTTTTGCCCCGAAGATCACTGTCGGGAAAGCCGGAAGTGGGCTGCACGTCCATATGAAACTCCTGAAGGACGGAAAGAGCGTTATGGTCGAGAATGGTGATGTTAGCGACGTTGCAAAGCGTGCAATGGCTGGCATTCTTGACATCGCAGCAGGAATTACTGCCTTTGGAAACAGGATCCCCACATCCTACCTGCGCCTTGTTCCTCACCAGGAAGCTCCTACCAACATCTGCTGGGGAGACAGGAACCGCTCTGCCCTTATCCGCGTGCCCCTTGGCTGGTTCTCCGAAGGATCCAGCAAGATGGTGACTATCGCCAACCCTAACTACGGCGAGGAGCTCAGGAACCACAGTTACAAATCAACCTTTGAATTCCGTGCTGCAGACCCTTCAGCTGACCTTTATCTCCTCTTTGCAGCCTTCGCTGTAGGTATTCGCCACGGGTTTGAGATGGAAAATGCCCTTGAGGTTGCAAAGAACCTTTACATCAACGTGAACATCTTCAAGGACGAACATAAAGACAGGCTTGCCGAGCTCGAGCACCTTCCTGCTTCCTGTTATGAGTCCGCCCAGGCCCTGAAGAAACAGAAGGATATTTTCATGCAGTACGATGTCTTTACCGAAGGTATGATTAACGATACCACAAAAGACCTCGAGGCCCTTGACGACTATCAGCTCAGTGAGAGGCTCTACGGGAAGAACGAAGAAATCAGGAAACTTGTGGACGCTTATTTCCACATTGGCTGATACAAATTCCAGCACTTTAATAAAACCTTTTTTCTTTTTTCCACCAGAAAAATGCATGGTTCCCGCCCCCCAGGGAGAGGAACCTGCACAAATAATTTTTCCTCACACCTTTGTAAGATTTTTTAAGAATAACTTCATACGTTGAAGCTTTTCAGAATTACTCTCCAATCTGCTTTTAAGGAATAGGTGTCTAAAATTTCGGTCCAATTATCTATTCCGGCTCATGTATCCAGTTATCTGCTCCGCTTCGGAATTTAACTCTTTAATGAAATCCTTAAGTTTTTATGTAATTTTGCAAACCAGAAGACAACTTTTTGGGTCGGCTTTATCTATTTTAACGGAATCTATAGGGCAAAAGCAATAAAACCCGGATTGATCAAAATGAACGATGAAAGCAATCCAAAAAACTTAAACACTAAGGAAGGAAAAAGTCCCGAAAAAAATGATCCGAAAATAACGATCATATGTTCTGCCCCAGACCTTGCCAGCCAGAACATTAAAACCCACCTTTTGAGCCTTAGGGAATGGAAACTTCTTAAACTTCCAGACAACTCCGGATTTTCTACAGCTCGCGAATCAGCGGACGGGAAATTCAGGCTTGTCGAAATTGAAGAGATACATGTCTTCCAGGATGGGCTGGATAAGAAACTTGAAGCCGCAGGGCTGCCAGCTTCCCTTATAATTTTCGCATCCAAGCATAGAAGTAAGGAGGAAATAAATTCCCTCACCGTGCACTGCACAGGAAACCCTTCGGGAGAGGCACGGCTTGGAGGCTGCCCGAGATCACTTGCAGTTTCTTCTCCTGCTGCAATGAAGTCCATTCTGACAGAGATGAAGCTTCTGGTTGATCAAAAAAATCTGAAGTACGATGTTACCCTCGAAGTAACCCATCACGGCCCTACAGAACTTTCAGTCCCGTCCCTTTATGCCGAAATAGGAAGCACTGAAATACAGTGGAAAGATGAGGAAGCAGGTGAGGTTGCTGCAAAAGCCATCCTTGCAGTCTCCCTTGAAAAAGTGCCTGTTGCTCTTGGTTTTGGAGGAGGACATTATGCCATGCGTCAGACAGGACTTCTGTTTGAAACCGGGATCTCTTTCGGGCACAATTTTCCCAAGTACCAGCTGGAATTCGTGGACGAGGCTCTAGTCAGGCAGGCTGTTGAGAAATCAAAGGCCGATTTTGCTTATTTTGACCGGAAATCCATGAAAAGCGAAGATCGGAACAGAATTTCCGAAGTCCTTGAGAAACTGGGGATTAAGGTCCTCAAAGAATCCGAGATAAGGGAAAACTATAGGTACGAGAGTTAAAAAGAAAAAAGATAGTAAAAATAAGCTTAGAGATTCCATACTCCAGAAAAAACCCTAATTAAGCTCTTTTTTCAGTCTTTTCTTTAAAATATTTTTTATGTATTCGTTAATTTACGTGACTTATCGTTTTAGGAACTTATATCGTTTTAGTAACTTATCGTTTTAATTTCATTGGTTCTCCGCAACACGTTATGTTGCCTGTACAGCAAGTATCCGTAGCACAGCAGGAAGCTCCACACTCGTTTACTACCTTTAGCTCGAATCCGCACCCTTCACAAGTAAGAACCTGACCATCTTTCAATTCGCTGCAATTAATTTTATGTCACCCCAATTTGTGTGATAGAAAAAGTATGTAGTTCAGGTTCAAACTGCTTTTGAAACAATGATTCTAAATATTATTCCATGCGGGGAATAAAGACAAGAAAAAGATAAAGGGTATAGAGAAATCGATTTCTCGCACTTCTTTTCTCACACTCGGACTTCATTCAAATCTGTTGGAAACTTCCATTCCTGTAAGCTTCGAGTTCTTTTGCTATATATGCCAGGGGACTCCAGTAGATATAAGCGATCGGGCCGCAGATTTCTCTTGAGTTTTCCATAACTTTATCCTCGATTTGTATGAAGCCGGGGGTTTATTCTGAAATAAAAGGTGTCTGAGAAATAGTTACATACGAAACTAATCTGCTGGCACTCTGTAAGATTTAGATACATATAATAGTTACGGGTTTAACTGAATAAGAGCGGTAATTTGACCTGTTTTCAAGTAAGGACATAAATTTCGGAATTAATGAGTTAAGAAAATGTATACAGAACAGATACTGGCAAGGTTTTGCTGCTGGTCGGAAGTAGAGTGGGCATATATTATTCGGGTTATCTTTAAAAATACGAGAAACCGAAATATCCACGGTAGGTTCTGCCCTGATTTTTTCTTAGCCCTGCTTTTTGGAGCCAGTAAACCCGACAGAACCGAAAAGTATATAATTAGGATAAACCTAACTAACCAGAAGGATAAGGATACGATGGAGAAAAAAGAGCATTTATTCATAGTTTTTGAAAACCTGATCAATATCAAAAGCGAATGCTCTTGTCAGATTTTTTCTGAATGCGGATTATCGGATATCACCCTGAAGCAGATCGGATATTTAAAAGCCATTGATGAACACGGGGAAGTAACATTTAGCAGGCTTGCTAAAATCACCAGAAACTCAAAACCTACGATCACTGAGATGATCAACAAATTTGCTAAAATGGAATGTGTTTACAGAGAAAAGTCTCCGGAAGATGGCAGAATTTTTTACATTCGTCTAACAGACAAAGGGCAGATGATAGCCCATGCCGAAAAGAATGCTTTGCTGAAGGTTATTGAAAAGATGGCGAATTCACTGGATGAAAAAGAGATGGATACACTTATCAAAATCCTGGAAAAGATAAGGTAATTTTTTTTGTCCGCCGAAATAGTTAGGTTAATTTAAACTAAATATTTGAGACAATAAATATTTGAGATAATAATGGGACGATTGACAATGTATTCAAAAAAAACCGAGGATAATAGAGAGAGCATCGTAATACCACTCTTTGACATAGTGGTTTACCCGAAAAGCCGGACAAAATTCCTGGCTGATAAAATCACCGGAGAAATGCTATTAACTGAGATGAAAAATGGCGAATTCGTGAATGCTATCGGGCTGACAGTAAAGAGTGGCACAAAACCTTCTGACGTATCAGAAGACGATTTATATAAAACCGGAAATCTGCTTAAGGTAACATTTGTACAGCCTGCTGATGACGGATATCTTGTCATTGCAAAGGCTCTCGAAAGAATAGAGGCTGTTTCTCTGTACCAGAAGGACGGATTGTTCTATGCCTCATATAAGCCTATCTATGATCTGTCGGATTTCGACGAGGATACTCAGGCAGAAGTGATGGTGAATATAAAAAAGACAATTCATGAGATAAGCAGCCGGTTTCAGGGGGCTGAACAGTTTACCCGCCCAATTGATAAGATGGATTCCATTGACCAGATAATGGGATTTGTCATGCCGTACATACCTGTAAAACTTGCAGAAAAGCAAAACCTTCTGGAGATCGTTTCTGTTCGTGAAAGGTATCTTATGTTTCTTCATATTCTGACAAACCAGAAAGAGAATATCAACATCCAGGTCGAAATGGCAAAAAAAGTTACCGATAAGATTAGTAAGTCACATAGAGAAGCGATGCTACGCGAGCAGCTGAAGGTAATTCAGGAAGAACTCAATGAAGGTGATGATTCCGCTTCAGGCGATGCCGGATACAGGGAGAAAATAGAGAATTTGAAGATGCCTGATGAGGTAAAAAAGAAGGCATTGTCAGAGTTAAAGAAACTCGAAGCCGGAGGTCCTCATAATCCAGAAGGCCACGTTATCAGAAATTATCTGGACCTCCTGCTGGACCTCCCCTGGGTAACAGAAGAGAAAAAGAGCATCGATATTGCTGAAGCCCGCCATGTGCTTGAGAGCAATCACAATGGACTCGAAAAAGTCAAGGAGAGAATAATCCAGCATCTGGCGGTAATGAAATTAAAACAGGAGAAGCAGGGCTCAATTCTGCTCTTAACAGGGCCTCCAGGTACCGGTAAAACGAGCCTCGGAAAAAGTATTGCAGATGCTCTTGGCAGAAAATACGTCCGGGTCAGCTTTGGGGGTGTCAAAGACGAAGCAGAAATTAGGGGACACCGACGGACATACGTAGGCGCTCTGCCCGGAAGAATTATTCAGGGAATGAAAAAAGCAGGCACGAAAAATCCGGTATTTATCCTCGATGAAGTCGATAAACTTTCATCCTCCTACGCAGGAGATCCGGCAAGTGCCCTTCTGGAAGTCCTTGACCCCGAACAGAACGGCACATTCTCAGACCACTACCTGGAAGTCCCGTATGACCTGTCTGAAGTATTGTTCATAGCCACTGCCAACTCCGTGGCAAATATCCCCTGGCCACTTCTTGACAGAATGGAAATGATTGAGATCTCGGGCTACACGAAGAACGAGAAGTTTGCAATTGCAAGAGACCACCTACTCCCCAGTACCCTGGAGGAACACGGCCTCGATGCGGATAAACTCAAAATTGAAGATGAAGCCCTGAAGGTAATCATCGAAAAATATACCCGCGAAGCAGGAGTCAGGCAGCTTAAAAAACAGCTTGCAAAGACTGCGAGGTTTGTTTCCGAGAAGATCGTGTCAGGGAAGGTTGACTTTCCTTATGTGGTCAAGGCGGATATGCTTAAAGAGATCCTCGGAAAAGAGGTGATCCGGCAGGAAGAAGCCAGAAAAGAGAATGTGCCTGGCGTGGTCACAGGACTTGCATGGACACCTGTAGGAGGAGATATTCTCTTCATCGAAGGTACCTTTATGCCAGGCAACGGAAAGCTTACGCTTACAGGCCAGCTTGGGGATGTGATGAAGGAGTCTGCTAAGATCTCTTTGAGCCTTGTCAGGTCTAGGCTTGCAAACACTGCAAACAGCTTTGACTTTACTTCAAGCGACATTCATATCCACGTGCCTTCGGGTGCAACACCTAAGGACGGACCCTCAGCGGGCATAACACTCTTTACTGCTCTGACATCCCTGATTATGGGCAAAGCGGTTGATCCAAAACTTGCCATGACAGGTGAAATAACATTAAGTGGTGCAGTATTGCCTGTGGGTGGCATAAAAGAGAAAATTCTGGCAGCACACAGAGCTGGTATAAAAAAGGTAATTCTGCCGAAAGAAAACGAAAGAGATCTGGAGGATGTGCCTGATGATGTCAGAAGCGAACTTAAATTCATACCCGTAGAGACCATTGAGGAGGTCTTAAAAGAGGCACTGGATATTGACCTTCCCAGGCCGGTAGTGTCGTATGCAGGAAATGGATTTGCAGCTACGCAGAATGTTTGAATTTATTAAAGTACATGATAGGTCCATGACAGGATAGGGATATATGTCAAAGATGGGGTAGGTTAAGGACTCCAGAAATGTAATCTATCCCTTCCATCCCACCACAACAAAGCTGAATTTGAAAACCCCATTGTAGACGAATTCATACCCGCCCCGTCTTGAAGATATTGAATACAAGCCACAGTCCAAAGATACTGGCAATAACGAAACTGAATGTGCCAAGAAGAGGTGCGCCCCCAATGAAAGGTTTCATATGTGTCTGAATGACCAGAGAGGAAGCGACAATCAGAGCAGAGATAATCAGACTGATAGATAACCGATTACTTGCAACGTCAATCTCGGATACCAGTCGGTTACTTTCCTCAGATTCAAGTTTTATTTTCAAATAGCCATTTTCAGCATGATCAAGTATATGTGAGATTTTAGTCGGCGCTTTTTGAAAAAGACGCGCCCAGCTTGAAATATTGCTGTAGGCCTTGCGAGCCAGGTTTTGCGGATAAAAACGCTTTTTCAATTCATTTTTTGCATAAGGTTCGAGAAGTTCGCTAAAATTTAAATCAGGATCAATTATAAGTCCAAAACTTTCAACAGCCACTATACCTCTAACCAGTAAGGCTATATTATGAGGCATCGTAACCTGATGATCCCTTAAAGTACCTATTAATTCTTCAATTATTATGGAGGCATCAAGCTTTTTCAGAGCCTTACCATAGTATTTGGAGCGAAAGGATTCAATATCCACTTTCAATGGCCTTGTGTCTGCATAAGAGTCTATACAACCCATATCCCGGAGTAATTCGATGAACGACGAACTATCTCCATTAACTAAAGCTACTACGCCATCCAGAAATATATCACATATTTCCGAGGAAAGGTGACCTGCCATTCCAAAATCAAGAAAAGCTACGGTCCCGTCTTCCATTATAAGGATGTTTCCGGGATGCAGGTCTGCATGGAAAAAACCATCTTCAAATACCTGCTGCATGAAAGCTTTTACTACTACAGAAGCTATATTACTCCTATCAAAGCCCTGCCTGTTCAGTAAATCCACATGGCTACCTTTTATACCTTTGATATATTCCAGCGTCAATACACGTGTATTTGTATAGTCCCAGTAAACCCTTGGAATATGAACCTGACTATTCTCCCTGAAATTGTCCGCAAAACGATCTGCGTTCCAGCCTTCCTGAGTATAATCTATTTCTGCAAGAATACTATGTGCTAACTCGTCAACAATTTCCACTGGCCTGTACAGTGTTGCCTCGGGTATGTGCTCTTCGAGAAGCCTGGCTATACTATACATGATATCCAGATCGGATTGAATTACTTCCTTTATGCCAGGTCTCTGGACCTTCACGACAACGTCATCACCGCTTTTTGTTTTTGCCCGATGTACCTGTCCTATAGAGGCGCAAGCAAGTGGTTTTTCCTCGAAAAAATCGAATAATTCCTCGATGGAATGGCCGAGTTCTTCTCTTATAATTAGCTCAACTTCTTCAAACTCAAAAGAAGGCGCTTCGTCCTGAAGTTTTGCAAACTCGGTAGCATATTCCAGAGGAACAACGTCATGCCTGATGCTCAGCAATTGACCGAATTTAATGTATGTCGGACCCAGTTCTTCAAGTATCTTGCGTGCTCTAACAGGGCCTGAAGTATTGAGTTTATCCATTTTATCCTTATTCTTGAACCTGTAGGTCAGATCCCTGATACTGCTCAAACCTATCTGGTCAACAATATATCCAAATCCATATTTCTGGAGAACCTCAATTATCTGGCCATATCTTTTCAACATGGCATAGCGATGAAGTCTTTTACGTATCATATTGTCATTAGCCTGAAGTTTTTGTGGGAAACACTAGCTATAATTTTAAAATAAGTGTAGTTTACATATTATATATCTTTAGTTATACCTATTTCAGAGTTCCTGTCTCCTATCCCACTTTTACATTTATCAAATAATTTACAAACTCCAGTTCCTGGAAGATAAAGAAATTTATTAAGCTTGAGGCAATTTCACCACACCTTTGAAGAGCTATGAGAAAATTCAAAGCTATCTACCGCTTCAGGAGAAAGTCCCATTTCTTCAAACATCTCCCTGAAAACCGCCCGGTATTTCTCTTCAGGTATCGAATCTCTGCTGCTGCCGACATGCATTATGATTTCAAGCCTTACTTTTCCAGAGGAATCGAGTTCAACTACGTACTTGTTCCCGTTATCATAAGTTACTACCCTTGCCTCTGGGACTAAGTACTTTACGGAGCCAATCCGTTTCCCATTTATAAAAAAGACTTCTGTGGGATATGCATTAAAACCCAAACCAGACTCGTAATTTGAACCGTTACTGCTTTCAGTAAGATAGGCAAATACAGCCGGGAAATCTGGAGACTCATTCACCTGTATTTTAGTATCCCATGTCTGGTTTTGTGTGGCTTTTTTCAGAGCCTCAAGATACTTCTCCGGAGCTTTTTCATCCGGGCCGAAGAGGAGCCCGAGTTTTTCAAGCATCCAGGAGTCATCCGGGAATTCCGATAGCTGTAAGGGGGAATGGGGATCGGAGTGGCTGAAGTTCGAGACGGCAACATAAGTTCCGATCCCTGCTTCTGTTCCGTCTTCACATACAAAGACCATAAGCTCGGAGTTCTCATTATAGTTAAGCCTTATATTCTGCACAAGAGCAGCACTTCCGAAGCTTTCCCGGATCTCCGGGACATCCCCGGGATTAAAGCCCGAAAAGTTTCCGGGCCAGGGCCAGGAACCTTCTACCTCATAACCAGCTTTCTCAGCTTTCGTAAGTACGGAACTATAATTTAAAGACCCGATATCAATTTCCTCGGAATAGTACCAGGAACTGTCAAAAAGTGCATAAATAAGAAAAGGGCTGAAGAAACACAGCACAAGAAGAAGAGGAAGGAGCAATAATAATATCAGTACGGCTTTTTGCTTATTCATGAAACCTTCAACCCTGCGAAAAGAATCATTAAACTGAAGACTCTGTCGGTGTTACGAATAAAATCTCGAATTTTAACAAATAGGAGTTGGTAAATCAGAGCATTTCATAACATTATATTAAACATACTAACTTAATAAATAAATTGTGTTTCTTTTGTAAGCTGTTTGAAAAATCTTTATAATTAGAGTGAAAAGCACAGGTCAGCAGACCAACGTCAGCAGACTAACACATACAGTTCGGAAACTTTCCCGAGGATCCGCAGCCTGCTAATTATTTAGCTAACTTCTTCCTCAGCTTTTCGGTCGAAGTTCACTACCTCATTTCGGAGAAGAAATTTATAAAGAACTGCTCTTCTTTCCAGGCTTTTCTATGTTTGGCCATTGAGAGGATATCATAATAATATATAACCTAGGACTTACGCAGTTGAACAGAAAAACAGCAACACTAAACACTTAACTGTCTAAATCCTACTAATTCCGATGATGCTGCTTGTACTTGATTTGGTACTTCAAGTGCGTAAGTCCTATAACCATAATGAAACCTATAACCATAGTGATCGCATAGAGAAAACTCAGGTACCCACATTGAGAATATAAGTATAAAAGAAGTTGAAAGTACGAGGTAAAAATCATGAAAATGATAGCGATAAACGGAAGTCCTCGAAAGAAATGGAATACAGCGACCCTGCTGGAGAAAGCTCTTGAAGGCGCAGCCTCCGAGGGTGCAGAAACAGAAATAATCCACCTTTATGACCTCAACTTTAAAGGCTGCACAAGTTGTTTTGCCTGCAAATTAAAGGGGGGAAAAAGCTATGGAAAGTGTGCAATGAAGGATGAGCTGTCACCTGTGCTTGATAAGCTGAAAGACGCTGATGCAGTTATACTCGGATCCCCAATTTATCTAGGAAATTCTACGGGCGAGATGAGGTCGTTCATGGAACGCTATGTATTTCCTTTTCTCGTTTACTCTACTGACTTACCCTCGCTCTATCCGAAAAATATCCCTGTTGGATTCATCTACACAATGGGGGTAAAGGAAGAAAACTTCGATATGTTTGGGCTCAAGAAAACAATTGAATTAAATGAAACTATTGCAACGAGAATCTTCGGATATTCCGAATCGCTGTACAGTACCGATACATACCAGTTCGATGATTATTCAAAGTATGTTGCGTTTGACCCCGGGGAAAAGGCAAACAGGCGAAAAGAAGTGTTCCCGCAGGACTGTGAGAAAGCGTTTGAAATGGGAGCCAGGTTTGTAAAGCGACAAAAAGCTGTAAAGATATAGAATTAAAACGATAAAATCAGATATATCAAAAAAGGAGCCATAAAGCCGGTTTCTGTAATTAGAAGTCAATCAGGAGTGCTAGCTTCGTAACCCCACAAAATAAACAAAAAAATACACTGGCAAATAAATATTTTCCAGATAGTATTCAATTCGGTTTTGTTTACACGCTTGAGTTTTTTCGATTACTTTGTCTAATTAGTTATTCTGTTCTTATCGAGTATTCCAGGATACTGTCTAAGGGTTTAGCAGTTTTTATGAGCTCTTTCCTCTGCAAAATAAACCATGCCGAGAGAACCACAGCTTCGCAGCCCAGAGTAATTGCCCGAGCACAGGGATCTTATCTACCCATTCCAGAGAGATAGCCAATTTCCACAGCTCCGGGGGTAAAATCACTGAAGATCAGCAGGGAAAAACTGAACCTGTATCTCTAGCCACCTGTTCTAACACAAAGTTATTGTCCGGCGGCCGGCTCGGATCCAGGGAAAAAGTAACAACAGGGGCAGGGCAAAGCTTCCAGGTCCGGTACCTGCTTCATGTTCGTCCTCAAATATGAAAAACCGTAAACTTGGAATTCTCTTCATAGTTAGAATGGTAGAAAATACCTTCTTGCTGAATATTTGATGGCACGGGTTAGGAATAACTATATATAATAATAAATAGGAAAAAGGATTCTGTGCTCCTTTAGCCAAGGTAGTATATATGAGTAAGCGTCCAACAAAAATACTGCGACAACGGAGCCTTGAAGCTGTACTTACGATGAAAGCCGGTTGGACGCGCAACAGAATTAAGGCTTTGATATCCTGGCAAAGGAAAGAAGTCAGGTTCATTCTTTAATAATGGATGGTGCATATGTTAACTGTTGAAACAAGCGGAATCAAAGGGATAACGAGCTTTACCACATATGATGGTGGAGAACTGAAGGAATGTAAGCTTAAAGATTATAATTTGATTAGCACAAAATACGGCGATTTTGTTCCGCAGTATGGAAATCCCGGAGTTAGAACAAAGCAGTTAAATATTTTGTCTTTCCATAAAAGCGGGAAAATTAAAAGTATTTATTTAGAGCAGCAAACTGAAATAAGCACCTCAATAGGAATATTTCCCGCAGAACTGGTTACTTTTTTTGAAAATAGCTCGATCAATAGTTTATTCCCTTTAAACGGGCAAATCAGCGGTTTTTGGTCGGAAGAAGAAGAAGGTGCTCTGGCGCAAAAATATGATTTTACATTTCCTTTTGGCAACTTCAGTGCAAAGATAATCGGTTTGCGCTTTTATCCGAACGGAAAAGTCAGGAGCCTGATTTTATGGCCTACCGAAAGAATCACAATTGATACCCCGGCAGGAAAAATCCTCATCCGAGCAGGATTTAAGCTTTTTGAAGATGGCAGCATAGAATCCGTAGAACCGGCAGCCCCAGTCAACGTTGAGACTCCTATTGGTTCGATAAATGCATATGATACGAATGCAGTGGGTATCGATGCGGATAAAAACTCCCTGGGCTTTGACATAAACGGTAGATTAACTTGTCTTGCTACCTTTGATATCATTATGGCCAAAAAAAGCAATGGTGAAAAGAAAGTCATCTTCCCAAAACTAAAACCGGGCTTGATGGAGGAATATGAAAAAGTGCCGATTAAATTACTCTTTGGTGATGATACTGTAATCATTGATGATGGTACTAAAACAACCGACTACAGGATATCTGAATGTACATTCAAAATTACAGGCGGTGACTATACGGAAGCAACAACCTGCGGTGATTGTTCCAAATGTAAGGGTTGTATGTAACCTGACTATAAATGTATATGCAACATAATATCTGTAAATAGAGTTATTGTGGAAAATCCGGGGAGAGGTTCTTAACCCTCCAGGCCCCTCCACAAGCAAACCGAAAAACAACACTAGAATTCCTTTTTCAGATATCCGACACATCAGAACCTGTTCTATTTTGAAGTTGTTCTATTGAAGTTTTTGCAAGGCTGCCCTATAAAAATTCAAGCGACACCTCCTATACCCTTTCGCTGCAAAACGACCCATGCGCCCAGAACCAGAGCTCCGCAGCCGAGAGCAATTGCCCCGAGCACAGGAATCTTATCCGCCCATTCAAGGGAGATAAACCACATACCAACAGCCCCGAGAGTAAAGTAACTGAATATCAGCAAAGAAGAAGCTGAGCCTGTATCCCGGTCGACCTGCTCAAGTACAAGGTTGTTGCTCGGAGGGCGGCTCAGACCCAGGGAAAATGTGATTAGGAACATCGGGAGCGCAAAGCTCCAGGGGCCGTGCTGTCCGGTGAGAAGAAGAAAAATTCCTCCCAGGAAAATTCCCACAAATCCAACCGTTATCAGATGCCTTGAACTGATACTTCCTGTCAACCGGAGGCAGGCGAAGGAACCGACCATCAGAGCCATGGCGTTGAAGGCAAAGAAGTAGCTGTATTTCTGCTCAGTCATGCCAAACCCGTTAATGTAGATGTCAGAAGAACCTGCAATGAAACTGTACAGGGGGAAAAGGCTTGTTGACATGACAAGGACCATGACTATGTAAGAAGGGTTGAGCAGCAGCCTGCCGTAGGTGTGCATTACTCTTGAAAGAGGAGTATCGGATACCTGGGGGAGCGTTTCCGGAAAGTGGAGAACCCGGATCATCCCTATTAAGCCCATAACTGCCTGAATGAAGAAGATCCAGGGCCAGGAGAAATTTGCAAGGACCCAGCCGCCAAGGACCGGACCAAGCATAGGGGCGAGAGCCATTATAACCGCTATGTAAGCCAGAATCCTTTCTCGCTCCTGTCCGGAGAAAATATCTTTGGTCATAGCCATAGAGATAGATGAACTGGCAGCAGCTCCTGCAGCCTGCAGTATGCGCAAACCAATCAGCATGGAAGCACTGGATGCAAAGGCACAGAGCAGGCTTGCCACTATGTATACCGCAAGCCCGAAAAGGAGTGGGCGGCGACGGCCAAACCTGTCAGAAACGGGACCGTAAAAAAGAAGGAAAAAACCATAGGTAACAAAGAAACAGACCAGGGTCAGGTTCATGACGGATAGAGGCTGATTCCAGGTTTTGGCAAGAGATGGAATTGCGGGCAGGATCATATCCGTGGATAGTGCAGGAAAAGCTGTCAGAAGAGCCAGTAATGGGACGGCTCCTTTCAAATTTCTTTTTGAATTTTCATTAGAATTATTTATATTATCATTTCTTTTTTGTTGAAAAACCATAGCAAAACCCGATTTTGTTTTTAATAAGACATTCCGCAGATGTCCACATATGTAGAATTTATTTGCCGATTTGTACTATTATTCATTATAAAGGAGATTATTTTTTAAGCTACTGCCATATTGAGAAAATCGGTGGCATTTTTGTGGACTTCTGTGGAAAATGGGTTCAATCATTGGGTGGTAATTTAATTGGTTATTAGTCAGATAAATGGTTACATATGTAACTAAGCTGAACGATTATCGAAAGAATTGAGTTGTATATAAGGGTTACGGATATAAAGATGAAAATCAATAAATTTGAAAACCTATTTGCTTTAAAAAAGCTTAAACCCTGTATAAGCATGGAAAGTCTGAGAAAATACGGAAACCTGCCCTTTACTGTAGCCGTTATCCATGGAGGGCCCGGCGCCCCCGGTGAAATGGCCCCCGTTGCCAGGGAACTCGCCTCCGGTCGGGGAGTTCTTGAACCCTTCCAGACTAAAACAACCCTTGAAGGCCAGGTTCTGGAACTGAAAGCAGTGCTGGAAGAACATGCCGACCTGCCGGTAACATTAATTGGTTTTTCCTGGGGTGCAATGCTCAGCTTCATCTTTACAGCCCGCTACCCTCAGTTCGTAAAAAAACTAATTATAATCGGAAGCGGTCCCTACGAAGAAAAGTATGCCGCAAACATAATGAAAACCCGGATAAGTCGGCTCGGAAAAGAAGATTTGGAAAGCCTTCTTCGCCTGACTGAAACTCTGAACAACCTCTCAGCTAAAAACAGGGACAAAGCCCTGTGCAATTTTGGAAAGTTGATGTCGAAATCAGACACATATGCCTCTCTTCTCCAGGAAGATGAGCTGCTTGAGTGTAACTACAAGATTTTCAAAGGCGTGTGGGAAGAAGCCAGTAAGTTGAGAACCAGCGGAAAACTTCTTGAACTCGGAAAAAACATCTGCTGCCAGGTAGTTGCAGTTCATGGAAATTACGACCCACATCCCTTTGAAGGAGTCAGGAAGCCTCTTTCAGGGATTTTGAAAGACTTCAGGTTCATTTTAATGCAAAAATGCGGGCACAAGCCGTGGATTGAAAGAGAGGCAAAGGAGAGATTTTATGAGATTCTTAAGCAGGAAATCCAATAATACGCGAATGTTCTGCAGAAATCCTTTATTACAGGAGATCTAATTAATTTTTTTGAACAATGGTATATAAAAGGAAAAGTGAGAAATTTGATAGAACAGCCGCAGCTAATCTATTTTATTGCAGCCTCTGCGGCGCTTACGCTTCTTCCTGGCCCTGACATTGTGCTTACCCAGAGCATCTCGCAGGGCAATATACCTTCTTTTCGAAATACTATTTTAAACTTTTATTAATAGTTTGTTTATTTGTGTGGTTAAATTTTTTGAATTGTCTTGAAAATAGAAGGCCTGGTGCTTTTGAGACTTGAAAAAAGAGAATGTAAAAAATTCAAAGGTAGAATTGAGGTTTGCTTTTATTGGACTTAAAATTACAAACTATTCAGCCTGAGGTGTTAATTAGAGCATATAGTTTGGAAAAATTGCGCAGGCTAACATTATTTTTTAATTTTTTTATAAAATAAATATAAAATAAAAATAATTAAAATCATTGTGTATATTTCAGGAAATCCCAAATGCTGTAAACTTTCGATTAATAATGTGGGAGACATGTTATTTCCTAAATCTCTTATAAAGTAAATATAAAATATATATGCATATTATAAAAATAATAAAAATTATAATATCGATTACAGGGATTCCAAAAGCGGTAAGAGCCGAAGAATATACCGTATCTGGAACACTATACGATATTGTGTGATTCATTGCTTTTTTTAAAATGCTTTAATAAGTTATAAAATTTTGTAACCTCCTATAAAAATCCTACGATACCTAAAAAGATATTTTCTATATACATTTTATATAGAAGAGCACAACCTATCGACGATAGCTGTATAGCGAAAAGTATCGTTTGTTCAAGAAAGACCGCTGAGACCTGATTTAATCCATAAACCTTCGGCATCGCCAGCACAAAAGGAAAAAGAGCTACCTTTTGAACTACAGGGCAAAAAGGCCTTGATTCTCTGATTACCTGATCTCTTTATACCCATCCAATTGAGAAAATTAAATGTCTAAAGAAGCAAGCCTAAATTAATATATAAAATGCCAGCCAAATTATATAATAAGGGGGTAGTTATCACACCAAGAGTAATCCATTTTGAGATCCATGCAGAAGATGTTGCAAGAGCAAAAAAGTTCTACGAGGATGTATTCGGCTGGAAGATAGAGAAATGGGAAGGTCCAATGGAGTACTGGAACATAACAACCGGTAACCAGGAAGAGCCGGGGATCAACGGCGGCTTGATGAAAAGGCAGGGAGGAGAGCGGGGAATAGACACTCCGATAACCACCTATGTCTGCACAATAGATGTCCCGAATATCGATGGATACCTAGAAAAGATACAGGAGCATGGCGGCAAAGTGACTATGGAAAAGGGTCCGATACCTGGCATCGGCTGGCTTGCATATTGCCTGGACACAGAAAAAAATATATTCGGGATAATGCAGCCTGACATGAGTGCAAGGTAACCTTTTTTTATTTATTTTTCTTATTTTCTCCGGTTTTGAATCTTTAGCTATCTTGATCTGGAGCGTAAAAGCATACTCTCCGGAAGCCTTAATTTTTGAAAAACCGAATAATATCTGTACTTTCCTCTTAGCAACCCCGCATTCAGTCCGCATGCCAAGAAATCCGAAATAAGAGATGCTGCAATAAGTACAAAACCGGAATATAGAGTGAAAATAATAACCTGAATATGAATAGGAGAATGGAGTAAAAAGGTGAAAAAGGAGCATTTAAAGCCAATTAATATGTTTGAAATGAGCACTTTAATTTTAAGTAAGTTGCTGAAAGTAAGACCATTTATTGCGTGAAAATTCTCCTAAAAACAGCCTGAAGCTAGCAGTCACAGTAAAGCTACCAAAGAATATACTCAAGAATTAAATTACCAGGACACCAGCTTGTCAACATTTTCAGGATTAATTAATAGGTTTCTCTTTTACCTTATTAACCAGTACTATCCTTTATTATTTCTGATTTGAGATTCTTTCTGATGGAATATTATATGTCAAAATATAGTTTCATGGAGTGATAGTCACCATAGAAGAAAGAAATAGCGAAAGGTATATACAATAAAAATTTATGTTTTAATTCCCTTCAAATCATATTGGTGATAGATATGACAATAGAAAACCTTAAAGAAATGTGCGATAAATTTGATGAGTCCTTTGAACTTGAGGGTGGAAAGCACAAGCGGTTAGTTGAGAAACTTCTCCCGCAAATAGAAGCTGCATATCTCGAAAATAAAGACTCCAGTGAAGCTGACTGGCTTGTCTGGATGTACGGAAAACTTGCAGAAGGCGAAGGTAATCAGGAAATGCTCTCAAAATACGCAGAAATCCGCGAGGAATCTGATGAATATGTCAGAAATGCTGCAGCCGAATTCAAATTATTTTCGTTATATGATGTTATAATGCTGAAAACCGATCAAGTATGATACTTTGGTGAGTTAAATCAAATTTACAGCATAATAAGATACTAATTTATTAGATTCTGTTCCAAAATTCAGTTATTTTTGGTGAAATCCGGAAAGATTTCACCCCAACTTTTTACTGTAGATGCCCACTTTTGCGGGCACCTCACTTTTCTCCTTTTTATCGATATCGGATACACCTGTTTTTGACCAGTGCCCCGCAAGGAAAGCTCCTGAAAGGTTGTGCCATATGCTGAAAATTGCACCCGGAAGTGCTGCAACAGCAGTAAAGTGTTTTATTGCAAGGGCAACACTCAGGCCGGAGTTTTGCATTCCTGTAGCAATTGCCAGAGTCCGTGCTTCTGTTTCACTGAGTTTCAGAGCCTTTGCAACCAAGTAGCCCCCTGCGAGGCCAAGCCCATTATGCAGTATTACCGCAAGCAGGACTAACGAACCGCTCTGTTTGAGATTCGCACTATTTGTCCCTATAATCACAGCGATAATTATAACTATGGCAGCAGCTGAAATTGCCGGAAAAATATCTCTGACCGCTCTTATCTGTTTTTCAAAGAAATAACTGATTGCAAGCCCTAGCACTACAGGCACGATTACTACATTTACAACACTTATGAGCATGCCCATAACATCGACTTCCACAGTCTGCCCTATAAAGACCCATGTAAGGAACGGAGTTGCCAGAAAAGCCAGCAAGGTGGAAACCGAAGTAAGGACTATTGAAAGAGCCACATCCCCTTTTGCAAGATAACAGATTACATTGGAAGCCGTGCCTCCAGGACAACAGCCCAGCAGGATAACACCTGTCATAAGATCGGCAGGTAGTCTTAGAACCAGACAGACTAGCCATGCGGAAAGGGGCATAATGGTATACTTCATTACAGTGCCCAGAAAAATAACAGAAGGCCTTTTTAACACTTCAAGGAAGCTGTCCACCGAGAGAGTAACTCCCATCCCGAGCATAATCAGGCTTAAAAATGGTACAATAAGACCTTGATGTGGGGCGAAGTATTCAGGATAAACATATGCGATAGCAGACAAAATTACTGCCCATAGGGGAAATAACGATGTGAAATTTTTAAGAATTTTTTTATACACTGTCTCACCAGATTTACAGATAAGGATCATGCCTGAAGCGTAAGTAAGAGAGGTCAATCAGGTAGACGATAATAAAGTAGATTCTCACAAATCATGTAAATTATAAACAGCACTTTATTCATTCAAAATACCTTGTAGTATTTAAAATAAAGAACTGAATATAAATCTCAATAAAAAATAAATAAAATTGTCATTTAAAAATATATCTATTTATTTACGATATATATTAAAACTGTACTTAATTTCGAAATACAGTTTTCCCTGTTCCCTTTACAGAACCTCGACTTGCAACCTATATATACAGGCTCTGCGGATACAATGCCCCATGAGACTGGATGCATACCTTGTAGAGATGGGACATTTCAAGTCAAGGGGGCGAGCCAAAACTGCCATTCTTGCCGGAAATGTTAAGGTCAATGGCACGGCGGTAACAAAAGCCTCGAAGGACGTGTCTACCGATGATGTAATTGAAGTCGCTGAGGGCCTGGACCAGCCCCAGGGTTATTTCAAACTCCAGCTTGTTCAAAAGGAAAGCGGCATTCTTAAACCAGGAGACAGGGTTCTTGACCTTGGGTCCAGCGCGGGTGGATTTCTCCTTTTTGCGTCAGAGATTGCAGGCCATGTAAAAGGTATAGAATTCAGCCGGGACTTCAGGAGCGAACTTGGAAAAATCGTATATGAGAGGGAAAACGTTGAGGTAATGTTCGGAGACGCCTTTACCGTACCGCTGAATATACTTTCAGAAGATCCAGTCGATGTTATTCTTTCGGACATGACAATGGAACCTGAAAACTCCATTAAGGCTCTTTCTAGAGTGCTACCCCTGCTGAAAGAAGGGGGAAAACTGCTTCAAGTAATCAAAATTCAAAAAAAGAAAAATCCTAAGCCCATCCTGAACAGAATAGAGAACCTGGGACTTGAAATTCAGCAGGTTATTAAATCGGAAAAACAGGAAATTTATGTGGTAGCAAGAAAGCTCCTGCCCAAAGAGAAAGAGCGGTCCGAAGAGAAAGAGCCGACCGGAGAGGAAGAGTTCAGAGGTATCGAAACGGATGAACGCTGATGGAATAGAAGGTTCCCTTCCTGACAGGCATGAATGCACAGATACGTACGCAGGTCTCGGGATGAAGATTTACGGCAGTGGAAGGCCAGTCCGCCTCTTTGTTGCGGGTCTGCATGGGGAGGAATGGAAAGATACAACTGAAATCCTGAAGAATATCAAGCCTCCTAAAACCGGTACTCTGGCCTTGATCCCGCTTGTAGACCGCGGAAAGTACGTCTCAACCCTGAATCCGAATTACTATTCAGGAACAGGCAAAAAAATCCTCAAAGCAATTGAAGAGTTAAAACCTGAAACTTACATCGAACTTCATTCCTATTCCAGGGAAAACCTTGAAAAACTCGCAGGGAAGAACAGGCTTGAACTAATAGGAGTGCCTGCGTATAGCATCCTGAAAGAAGGAGTGCTACTTGGCTCGGTTTCTCCCTGGGTCCGGAAAAAGAATTTTTCCAGGGAAGCCCTCTGCCTTTCTTTTGAGCTTCAGAAAGGGAATGTGAAATCAAGAAAATTTACCACCCATATGCTTGAAATCCTCAAGGAAACTCAATCAAGGGATGAATTTATCGAATACCTGAAAAAAGAATTTCCTGCCCAGGCCAAAAAGGCAATCGAAGACTATCAGCGGTTTTACGGAGAAATCTAATACAGTCCCGAAATTTGAAGTAGGCTTTTATCCATACTTCGCAAAGTCTTCAGCTCGGAATCCGTTTTCAGGAATGCCTGCTCTTTTTCTCAAAGCCTTCAGCGAGTTCCACCTTGCTTTCGCACCATTACATCCAGAAGAACTTGCGTTATATATTCCTCTATAAATAAGCGAGTGAAACGGGTAATGCATCGTCGAGCCGGAACTCGACCGAAACGGACAGCGCACTGCAGAGCCGCAACTCTGCAAGTGCAACTTGAGCTGCAGAATAGAACCTGCAGTTTTCCTTTTTCAAATGTATGATCTAATTTTCTAAAAGCTCAGGTTTACCTGCGCATGTTAAGCTGAGGGGCTGACATGCCATCGTAGGTACTTGCCATGTGCTCGGGTTTGACGTCCGGCATGGAGGAACTCTGTGCACGGAGTATATCGTCCACACGGAGCACCATTACCGCAGCTTCGGAACCTGCTTTGATAGAGTTGACCTTAACCCTGAGAGGATCAACTATACCTTTCTCAAACATGTCTTCTGCAGCGCCTGTGTTGATGTTTAAGCCTGCGTTTTTGTTTTCTGCATGTTTTGCCCTGAGGTTCACTATAGAGTTAATAGTGTCAAGACCTCCATTTCGGGCAATTGTTCTCGGGATTTCGTCAAGGGCATCTGCAAAAGCTCTGATTGCCATCTGCTCACGCCCGCCTATGCTGGAAGCATATGAGCGAAGTTCGAGTGCAACTTCGATCTCCGAAGCCCCGCCGCCTGCAACAACCTTGCCGTCTTCTACCACACATTTCACTACCTTGAGGGCATCATCAATTGCACGTTCCACGTTGTCAACAACGTGTTCGGTTCCGCCGCGAATGACAATTGATACGGATTTTGCACCCTTGCAATCTCTGAGGTAGGTTTTACCCTGGTCGCCATCCCGGTCCTGTTCAAGGAGCCCTGCATGCCCGAGTTCTTTATCAGTCAGTTCCCTGATATTCCGGACAGGCCTTCCGCCTGTGGCGTCTGCAAGGTGCTGCATGTCCTCACTCTTAACCCTGCGAGTGGCATAAATTCCCCTGCTCTGCAGGTAGGCTGCGATTTTGTCATCCATGCCCTTGGAACAGAAGACAGCATTTGCACCTGCCCTGATAATGTAGTCAGCCATTTCGAAGAGGGCTGCCTCCTCCTGCTTTACAAAACTCTCAATCTCTCCTACAGTGGTGATCTGAAGTTTTGCTTTGTTTGCAGTCTTGGCGACTTCCATGGGCGTATCGATCAGAGCGATATTAGGGTTCTGAATCCTGAGAGGGAATTCTTTATCCAGGGCAACCTTATCGATTACGATTCCCTCGACGAACTCTGTATCTTCAATCTTGCCGCCGATATCGTTTGTAATGATGATGTTTTTAAGGTCCGCTATTCCCCTCTCGCTGATAGCAAGAACAGCATCCACGCAAAGTTCAGCAATCAAACGGTTGTATTTTTCGGAAGCCTTGCCCGTAATAGAGGTTCTGGCAACTTCTATAAGCATCTTCTTTTCGTCCTCGCCAGTTGAGACTGCAAGGTTCTCGAAAAGTTCAACAGCCTTATCGGCTGCAAGTCTGTATCCTTTAATAATAACTGTAGGGTGAACCCCACTGTCAATAAGGTTTTCTGCCTTTTCCAGCAGAGTACCTGTGAACACAACAGCGCTTGTAGTACCGTCGCCTGCCGAGTTTTCAAGCGACTGTGCAACCTCAACTACCATCTTGGCTGCCGGGTGCTCGATGGACATGTCATGTAAGATGGTAGCACCATCGTTTGTGATTGTGATATCCCCAATAGGATTGACAAGCATCTTGTCCATTCCTCTTGGTCCGAGCGTACTTTTGACTATGCTGGCCACTGCTTTTGCGGCCGCAATATTCATACTGAGCGCTTCTTTTCCTTTTGTCTCCTCTTTCCGAGGATCTATTATTATGATTGGCTGGCCACCTTTTTCCATCTAAACCAAAGCCTCCTTAAAATATGATATATGTATCGAAGAACTTTTACCGGATAATTTGAAGTTGTTTTTGGCTTACAGTCACTTTTAGCCCGATATCAGCCTGAAAACGTGATTTCGTTAATTGCCTTATCTAAAGCAGTATTTGATCAGGAAATTACTGATAATACTTCTATAAAAACATACCGGGTATATGTCGATTCTGAAGGATTAAATTCTGTTTCCGCATCAGATTCGGAAATAAAACCGAAAAAGCAGTTAGTTATCTGCTATACTTTCCCCTGAAGTGTTTTTCTCCTCAATAATTCTAGAACGTCTGATCACCTTATGGTTATATCTAATTCAGCAACAATTTTGAACTGTTATTTCTTGACGATCTCCACTGATCCATCTTTTTTCCCAATATAGAGCTCATCCACATTGGAAAAAATTCCGTGCTCAATAACCCCAGGAATTGTAGAAAGTTTGAGGGCAAGACTTTCAGGGTCATTTATTACACAGAAACTCGAATCAAGTATGAAGTTTCCGTTATCGGTTATCACAGGTCCGTCTTTTCGCAGAGCAAGTCTCAGTTCTGGCTTTCCTCCAAGGTTTCGTATCTTTTTGGTCACAAGTTCTTTTGCGAAAGGAAGAACCTCGACTGGCACGGCTTTATCAAGCTGCAAGCTCGTTTTTGATTCGTCAGCTACAACCAGAAAACGTTTTGCTGATATCGATACGATCTTTTCCCGAGTATGGGCAGCTCCCCCTCCTTTGATTGCATACAGATTTGAATCTATCTGGTCAGCCCCATCAATAGCAATATCCAATTCCGGATGCTGGGCAAGGGTGGTCAGCGGGATGCCGGCTTCTATAGCAAGCATTTCGGACTGATATGAGGTGACAACACCCAGGATTTCAAGCCCTTCTTCCCTGACCCGCCTGCCGAGTTCCCTTATGGCGTATGCAACTGTTGAGCCCGTTCCAAGCCCTACCACCATCCCCGGTTCTACAGCCCGGGATGCAGCAATGCCTGCTGCACGTTTTTCCGCGGAATCAGCGGATTTATTTCTTTCTGTCATGCTATGTCCCCTTCCGGTCCGAATCCTCAAAACAGAATCATAAGGTCTGAAATTGGAAAAAACATTCAAAATTTAAAAAATTGGGATTTCAGGGAGAAAGTCTTCTCCTATCCCTGGGGAAGAGCACGGTATCCCTGATATTGTCAGTCCCGAGCATGGTCATGACAAAACGTTCACAGCCCATACCCCAGCCGGCATGTGGAGGCATCCCGTATTCGAAAGCCTTCAGGTAGAACTCAAAGCCGTCGGGATCCATACCCTGTGATTCTATCCGACTCTTAAGCAGAGAAGGAATATGAATACGCTGGGCTCCTGAGGAAAGTTCCATTGTGCGGTGCATCATGTCGAAAGATTTGCTGAATTCAGGCCTGTCTTCATAAGGCATGGCATAGAAAGGTTTAATCTCAGTTGGCCAGTCAATAATGAAGTAGTGGGATTCTCCTGTGGTCTCGTAGACATAATCGCCCACAGTATGCTCTCCTAGAGTGCCAAGATCGTCTCCCCAGTGCATTTTTTCTTCCGAGCGGGCGTTTATGATTTCTATTACTTCATTATAGGTGAGCTTAAGGAAAGGAGTTTTTGGGATATTCAGTTCAACGCCGAGAACTTCAAGAGAAGACTTACAGTTTTCGATAACCTGGGTATAGGCGTAAGCCACAAGGTTTTCGAGAATTTCCATTACATCGAAATGGTCGGCAAAGCTGACCTCAACGTCGATAGAAGTTGCTTCGTTCAGATGCCTGCGAGTATCATGTTCTTCTGCCCTGAAAATCGGGCCGATTTCAAATACCCTGTCAAAACCGCCGCTCATAAGGATCTGCTTGAAGAGCTGGGGGCTCTGGTTCAAAAAAGCTTCCCTGTCAAAATAGGTGATCGGAAAAAGTGCGGTTCCACCTTCGGTTGCGGTTGCCACGACTTTTGGAGTTGCTGTTTCGAGAAATTTGTGTTTTACAAAGTATTCCCTGATAGCCTGGAGAACCTCGTGCCTTATTTTGAAAACCGCAGTTGTCTCGGCTCGCCTGAGGTCGATAAAGCGGGAGTCAAGCCTAGTGTCCAGTTCGGCGTCCACCTTTCCTGTAGTGTCCATTGGCAATGGAGAGCCTGCAACATTCAGAATATTGATCTCTTCAGGAAGCAACTCATATCCGTTTGGAGCTTTCTCTTCGAATTTTACATTGCCCGTTACTGTGATTACGGACTCACGGACAAGCCTTCTTGCAGCATTGAACAGGTCTTTATCAATTTTTTTCTTTACAAGTGTGACCTGGGCTTTTCCTTCCCGGTCCCGGAGCACCACGAAACAGATCCCTCCGAGGTCCCTGACCTCATGGACCCAACCTGCAAGAGTGATTTTCTGACCGTTATCAACTTTTTCAGGCTCGACATCGGCTGTATAATGTGTTCTGAGATTTGCTAAAGACATAAATTCACCTTAATTGGGACTAAATTAAATGAAAATGTAAGGATGAAGCTGAAACGTAGGTGAATAGTCATAACTCATTATTAATGTATTTGTTGCACCACCCGAATTGCGCCTCGGGAGTACGCTGTCCTTTTCACTCGCTTCGCTCGCTCAAGAGGACTAATTTATGGCATTAAAAAAGTGCTTTTCTCCTTTATCAAGCGGACTAGTTTATGGGTAAGTTACCTTGTTTTTACTTTTCCAGGTTTCTGATTTCTTTTGAACTTTTCAACGAGTAAGAGCTTGAAGGGCAAGTAATGTTTTTTTGGATCGGAATAATTGCTATAATTTCTGTATTTATAGAGATAAAATTTCGCCGCGCATTCGGTGGCCACTCCTGAAAACTGGAACTGAAATATGCTGAATAAATCATAATTTGTAATTTTTATGGATATTATCATGAATAAATATTAGATAAATATTTATAGCGATTAAAAGGGTTTTGAGATGTAAACCTTCTTTTTTAACGAATTATAATTAGATATCTAAAAGTATGTAAATTTAGAAGATACATATATATAATGGGACAGAACTCCTGTGCACTGAACATAACTAATAAGATTTATATTATAAAATTCATAGAAAAGAGGAAGTAAAAATTATACAGATTGTACATCTATCAGATATTCATTATTCAGATGCGTATTTTATTCCTGAAATCGCAGATTCCATGGTGGACAGCATAAACCTGCTGGAACCGGATCTTGTGGTGATTACAGGCGACCTGACAGAAAACGGGTTTTCAGCCGAATATGATGGAGTAAAACGGTTTATTGACAGGATCAAATGCGAAAACAAAGTCCTTGTCCCGGGCAACCATGATTCGAAAAATGCCGGCTATTTGCACTTTGAAGACCTTTTCGAGAATCGGTTTTCTTCTCAGAGCTTTATGGATGTTACAGTTGTCGGGGCTGACTCTTCGCAACCGGACATTAACGAAGGCCACATAGGCAGGGAAAACTACGGCTGGATCAAAGAAGCCTTTTCCGGAGAGAATTTCAAGGTCTTTGCTCTGCACCACCACCTTGTCCCTATCCCTCTGGCTGGCAGGGAAAATAATGTCCTTGTAGATGCAGGAGATGTCCTCGAACTTCTGAACCGCTGTAAGGTGAACCTTGTCCTTTGCGGACACTGTCATATTCCCTGGGTCTGGAACCTCAACAATATGCTTGTAGTAAATGCAGGCACACTATGCTCTTCCAAAACCAGAGGCAAAACCACGCAGTGTTATAACCTGATCCAGGCAGATAACGAAAATTCAGACGGGAACTGGAAAGTTCGGGTATCCAGAGTATTTTCAAAGGGAAACATGGAACTGGTCACTGAAGCGGTAATGTAATTAGAAATCTTGCTCCTTATTAGGTTGTACATTATTTCTCAAAACCCGCCATGTCGGTATATTTCCCTCTATGCTTTCAATCTCTCCCCTTTCAGTCAGGTCGTCCAGAATCTCGAGAAGCTCTGTCTTCTTGATAGCCAGCTCATACCTGTCCTTAAATTCGACTGTAATCTGGGAGAGATCAAGGGCCCTATCCAGGATGATTTTTTCTGCAAATCCAGCAAGATCTTCATACCGGGCCCAGGGATAAATAATCCAGCGCCATTTAAGAATTTTCCGGGAATAAAAATCAGGCAGGAAAGGAGAGCAGATCTTGTGCTGGAGCACTGCAGTCCTGACATTTGCCGGATTCAGGCTCCGGACGTAGTCCACTGCAAGACTGAGTGTCTCACCGGTGTCGGTCACATCATCAACAATTAACACTTTTTTTCCTTTTATATCCGCAGAAATGGGGAACTTTATCCTTGCCTCTTTCCTCATATCTGCAGCTCTTGTGTAATGCTCGATCTTCATTGAGGTAAGGTCATTGAAGAGCAAAAAGTCGGAAACCAGCCTTCCAGGAACATAGCCTCCCCTTCCTATAGCGACAATCAGGTCAGGAGTATAGCCAGAAGCTTTGATTTTTCGGGCAAGAATTTTGGAAAGCCGCAAAACACCATTAAAACTTATAAGCTCACACCTGAATGAGTCCTTTTCTACCTGAGAGTATCGGGATTGCTGAAACCGTATATTCCTTTCTTGCATCAGATAAATCGCCTTCTACCTTCTTTGTAGCCTGCGGATAATGCGAATTAATAATTTAACCTTAATGCCCTGAGCCGCTTACGGATATTTCTCAAAAATGTTAGCCTGGATTTAAGGGCATGTATTATTAAATTAGACGGATATTTAAGGTGAAATCTAGTGCTTCGATTCCAAAATCAACTCCTTATTTCCTGGAAAAATCCGTGATCTTCGGATCTATTAAAAAGTCAAGTTTTATGAACTTACTTTGGAATCCCAGTACTAGGATCTTTTCTAACGGATTTATCAATTTGATGGCTTATTAATTCGTCTGAAAACTCACATGATTACATGAAAATATTTGAATCAAGGAAACCATAAATCAAGGTATCTGAAAAAAGTATCTGAAAAATAAGTAGGGACGGGGATTGACGGAAATAAAAGAATCTTTGAGAAAAACCTATTTTAAAGTGCTCGCGAGTCTAATATAAAAAGAATAGTCCCGAAAAGGAGTCTCATGCCATGTTTTCAAAGGAAGAAGACAAAATGGTAAATTTAGGGTTTAATTCTATTAATGATAGGTCCGACGAAGGAGTGAACCAGGCCCTCAATTTTCTGACAGAAATATGCACAGGCTACCTCAACAAAAAAAGAGGGCCAGAAGCTGAAAAAATGGTGGTTTTCATAAAGGAAATCGGAAAGGCTGCTGCACTTAAGGGGATGGAGAACGCAGCGGTCAATGCTATCCGGGCTCTTGAGAAGGTACTGCAGTGTTCCATAGAGCAGAATATGCAGGGTACGACTGTCAGAGTGCTACTGTCATTTGGAGCTATAGGAAAAACGGCTGCCGAACAGCACCTGGAAATGGTAGCCAAACTTGCAGCATCAGTGCTTGGGAAAAGCGGGAATACTGCAGCCCTCCTTAACAGGGAAAGAGAAACAATCGCAGTTGTCATAGGGCTTGGAGAAATCGGAAAAGCAGTTGCAAGGATAAGATTCCCTGATATTTCGGAAAATGCTGCAATATGTATCTCATGTCTTGGAGATATGGGAAAACTTACGGCTCAGAAAAGTCTCGAAGAGGCTGCAGTGGGAGTAGAACTGATGTTCGAAGAGATGGCTGTGGCAGCCATGCAAGAAAACCTCCAAAATACGGTAAGAAGTATTGCAACATCTATTGAAGAAATTAGAAAAAACGCTGAGGAAGAATATATGGAAAACGCGGTTTTTCAGGCAGCTTCTGCCCTCCAGACCATCATGAGCAATGCAGGAAACAGATACCTTAACGACGCCTCAATAGCAACTAAGGTCGCCCTTGAGTCCTTCAACGAGCTTGATATAATAAATGATGAAGCTAATATAAAAAAGATAGAAGAAATAAGGGAAATGATGAGAACGCTCTGGGTAGATAACGAAATAAAAAAATAAAATAAAAATAAGGATGTTCTATGTAGATAGATAATTAAGAGTAACGAGAAATATATTCAATTTATTGAAAGAGAGAATAATCAAAATTAAATAGGGTTGAAAACCCTATCAAGAGCCCTGACTTATAAAAATAAAATAGAGATTGATTTCAGTTTGTCAGGGACTGGATCGGAGCCGGAATTCTTCCTCCCCGCTTTATAAAAACTTCCGAACTGAAGTTGCTTACCGGCATAATAGGGGCACTTCCAAGCAGCCCGCCGAATTCCACTGAGTCTCCAACTCTTTTACCAGGCGCGGGGATGATCCTGACTGCAGTAGTTTTTTTGTTAATTACTCCTATTGCCATCTCGTCAGCTATGATTGCAGAAAGGGTGGAGGCAGGCGTATCTCCAGGCACTGCGATCATATCAAGGCCGACTGAGCAGACACTGGTCATGGCTTCAAGCTTTTCCAGGCTGAGAGCTCCGTCTTTAACGGCCCTGATCATGCCTGCGTCCTCACTGACAGGAATAAAAGCCCCGCTCAGGCCGCCTACTGAGGATGAAGCCATTGCCCCGCCTTTTTTCACTGCATCATTCAGGAGGGCAAGGGCTGCGGTCGTGCCGTGGGTTCCACAGCGCTCAAGCCCCATTGCCTCCAGAATTGCAGCAACACTATCCCCGATTTCCGGAGTCGGAGCCAGAGAAAGGTCAAGTATCCCGAATTCGACTCCAACTCTCCGTGAAACTTCTCTTCCTACCATTTCTCCCATACGGGTTATTTTGAAAGCTGTCTTTTTTACAGTCTCCGAAATTTCAGTGAGATTCGGGTTTTCAAGTTCGCGGATAGCAGCATTCACAACACCGGGCCCGCTAACGCCAACGTTGATAACGCATTCGGGCTCACCTATTCCATGGAAGGCTCCTGCCATAAAGGGATTATCTTCCGGGGCATTTGCAAAGACCACAAGTTTGGCACAGCCTACTCCATCCCTATCAGCAGTCAGTCCTGCAGTCCTTTTGATGACCTCGCCCATCAGGCCGACGGCATCCATGTTAATTCCAGCTCTTGTGGTAGCAACATTTACCGACGAGCAGACCTTTTCCGTGCCTGCAAGGGCTTCAGGAATCGAATTTATAAGCTTCAGGTCGCCTGAAGTTGCGCCTTTATGGACAAGGGCGCTGAAGCCTCCTATAAAATCCACGTCGGATTCTTTTGCAGCTTCATCCATAGTTTTTGCAACGGAAACAAAATTAGGAGACCTGCAACTTTCGGCTGCTATGGCTATCGGAGTTACTGAAATTCGTTTATTGATTATGGGAATTCCGTAAAGGCTCTGGATTTCATTCGTTGTGCGAACTAGCTCTTTTGCACGGGCAGTTATTTTTTCGTAAATATTTTCATTGAAAACTTCAATATCAGGATGGCTGCAGTCCCTGAGGCTGATTCCCATTGTCACGGTCCTGATGTCCAGATGTTCCATCCTGACCATCTGGATTGTTTCCAGGATTTCATTCGGGTTTATAAGCATGAAAATCCTCCTGTTCTTTCGATCAGACCCTGTGCATGAAGCGAAAGACGTCTTCGTGCTGTACCTTGACCTCGACTCCAAGGTTCTTTCCTTCGGCACCCATGGATTCCTGAAAAGCCGCAAGGTCAAAATTATCCTGTGGAGCTTCTGCAAGCATAATCATAGTGAAGATTCCCTGCATAATAGTCTGACTGATATCGACAATGTTTACGTTGAAATCCGCCATCACAGTAGTGATCCTGGCAACAATCCCTACCCTATCGCTGCCTATAACCGTAATAATGAAACGACTTGATGCCATTATATATCTCCTGCTGCTCGGACCTTTTTCTGTAGGCCGATGCTTATTGAAGACTGAACTGAAAGATTTTGTTCAGATTGAAGACTTAATAGCTAATAAAGTAAACCGTTCTTAAAGTAAACCGTTCTTAAAGTAAACCATTCTTAAAGTAAACCGTTCTTAAAGGAAGTTCAAGATGATATGAATCTAATACGAATCGAAAAAAGCTAAATCAAAAAAGTGCAAATTTTTAAAATTTCAGCTTGAGACTTAAAATAAACAAATTTAAGTCCGGTACAAATATCAGGCATCTTCTTTAAAACAGAGCTCAATAATAGTTTCAACAAGACCCGGAATATTCTCCTTCCCTTGGAGTTTTATTGAAAAATCAGCATATTTCTGGTACAGGACTATCCTCTCTTCAAAAAGGTCCTTCAGGCTTCTGTCCCTGAGTCCTACTATACCTCTTTTTCTTGCATTGAAAAGCCTTTTCATAATGTTCCTGAAAGGAACGTCCAGAAAGATTATTTTTGACATACTTTTTAAGTGTTCCATGGCCTTTTCGGAATAAACCACACTTCCGCCAGGGGAAATAATGCACCTGTCCACCTGTCCGAGCCTGAGAATTGCTTCTTCTTCAAACCTGATCAGAGCGGGGTCTCCATGTTTATCAATCAGGGACTGAAGTGGCATTCCGGTTTTTTCCGTGATCAATCTATCAACATCGATAAAAGTATAGTCAAGTCTCTTTGCAAGTGCTCTGCCAATAGTACTTTTTCCCGCTCCTGCCATACCAATAAATGTTATATTCATTCCCGCACCCTCCCCAGCTCTAATATAAGGGGATCCGTTGCCTGAAGTTTCCCGGCATAAGGACCTGTGGATGACAAATCACCCGGACAAAATATATTCTCCAGCTATATAAAATATACAACGTCATCATTCATCTGGAAAGAGCCAATAATTATAAGCTAGAATTTAAAATTGCAGTCAGGACCGAAATTATCCAGCCGTTAGTTACTATTTTGACAAAAATAAGGGAGAATTTCGTAAAATCCGAAAACCTGCCAGATAGACAAAAAGCAAAAATCCATAATTTCTCCAAAAAATTGGGATCTATGAGAAAGCTGGATTACGGATTTAAAAAAGATTAAAAGATTTATAAAAGGGTTGAATTTGAAGAGTTTATTTCCCTGGATCCTGATCTTTTGTATCTATCTGCCTGGGATTAGAGCTGAGAATAAACCTTTCAAACTTTTCTGAGGATTGAAGGAAAGCAAAAATGTATTCAGACAGGACAAATCTGGTGCCTGATGCGTAACGCCTCAAAATGCCCCAGGCAGTCAGCTTATCAACCTGTTCGAGGGAAATAATAGCAAGGTACATCAGGAGCCGGATGGAGAATACAAGATGAAGTACAAACATCTTAACCCAGGGGCTGTCCGAAATGATCGCCATCCCGCAGATCCAGCTGCACAATTTCAGAGAATGGGAGAGTAACCTGCTTTTGTAAAGATTAAGAAACAGGAGCAGGAATAGAAAAAAAGAGGCACATCCTGCCATAAAAAATATATCCTTCACTAGTGAATCCATAAGGGTCACACACCCTTACTTTTTGCTACTATTTTAATTTATGTACTTCTATTCGTTTCTGGGGATGTCTGGTACTGTTAAAAAAATAGAAACTAAAGAGTAGTAACATTTACAAATAGAACATTTACAAATAGTTGCATTGAATGAAAAATTAATTCACTGGAAAAAATAGAGGTAGTTTTGGAAATGAAAAAATACGATGTAATTGTTGTCGGGGCAGGTATAAGCGGGCTTCTGGCGGCGCTGACGCTTTCAAAGCATGGGAAAAAGGTCCTTGTTCTTGAGAAAAGGCAGCATCTGGGTGGGAACTGCAACAGCTACATGGTAGACGGCTATCAGGTAGACACAGGAGTACACGCAATTACTCATCTGATTGAAGGGCCTCTGAAGATGTTGATGGATAACTACTTTGATTTTCTGCCTGTATTTGAGGACTATGGGCATTACTACATTAGGACTGAAAACGCTTTTGTCAAAGTTCCTTCCAATCTGAAAGATTTCGTGACTTTTGACGTACTTCCGAGAAAGGACAGGCTTATGCTTTCTCAGACCCTTACAAAGGCTTTTACCCTTTCCTCATTCGGCATAGACCTCTCAGACCAATCAGTGTATGATTTCCTGCCAAAAAACCTTTCAAAGGATACCTACGATTTTGTGGACACAATGTCCATTTCCCTTTCTGGAAAGTCTATGAAAGAGACCTCGGCTCAGCGTGTACTTTCAGGCAGTAGTTTTGTCAGGGATAGTATTACCCAGGAACAGTTTGATTCCATGATAGGGAAACTGGAGTCAAAAAAACGTCCTTCTGCGGAGTCAATTCTTGCCTCAATCCTTCCGTATCATCTCCATGCGTCTCTTCAGGCAAGAATGACCAGAGTCACCCAGCCGTTTACATCTCTGGAAAGGCTTGCAACAAATGATGTAAATCACTCTCAGGGATACCCCAGAAAAGGATTAAAAGCCCTACTCAATGCCACCCTCAGATCTCTCCCTGAAAGTGTTGAAATCAAAAAGGAATGTGAGGTTAAATCCATCCTTGTGCAGGAAGGAAAGGTATCAGGCGTGGAAGCCGACGAGATTTATACCTCTGACCTCGTAATTTACACGGGGTTTGCAACAGATCTTTCTCAATTGATAAAGGATCTTCCCACGGAGTATGTTAAAGATCTCAATGGAATTGTCCATAGCAAAAGTCTGACTATATGGCTTGGCATGAAAAAAGAGCTTCCGGAATTTAATTATACAGGCTCAGAGATTTGGTTTAAGGATTTTGCTTACTGGGCAACGCCCATCAGTAATTACGACCCTTCACTTGCTCCCAAAGACAAACAGCTTATAGGCTTTTCCTTCGTGATCGACGAAAACAATAGTGAAGAATCTGAACTCAAAAAAGCCTATGGCACTATTTTTCGTGCTCTTCCAAATATTGAGAAACATATCGATATGCAGCATGAACAAACATTGATTCCCGAAAAAGCCGCAGTCACAATTAACGGAAAGTTCGCAGATATCCGAACTCCCATCCAGAACCTCTATGTAGCAGGCACGGATACTGACAGGCGCAGCATGGGAATTACACGAGCTTCATATTCGATCATTGAGCTCCTTAAGATTCTTAATGAGGATGGAAATCTCCACTAAAAATAAAAAGATCAGAGAGGGGGAAATGAACAAATTAGCCGCAAAAAAAGTATACTGAAGAATTAAAGGAGCATTAAAGGATCTGAATTATAAGGAAAGTGAAAAGGGAGCTGAGTTAGTCCCCGATATTCTCGATAACTTGTTTGCCCCTTTTTGTAGGGATAATCGTCAGTTCAGCACCGCGAAACTCTTTTTCAAGTGGCTCACCATCTGCAATCCTATCCATGGTAATCGCAACTGCCGCAACTTCAGAATGCGGCTGGCTTCCGACTGCAACATTCCAGTCAGCGAGCTGGTAAATCTCAGGAGGAACTTTCTCGGCGCCAACAACTATCATAAGTCTGTCACACTTTTTAAGCTCATCAGTAACAGCGGGCAGATTGACCCCATACATAGAAAGGTGGCAGACTTTTCCACCTTCAGCTTTCCATTCCCTGATTTCCTGTTTAAAATTGACATTATTTTTAATGTAGAAGTCCCCACCCCAGCGCCTGACAACATCCTCAAGAGTCTGCACTATTCCGAGGTCATCCGAAGCGAGGAGCATACCCTCTGCACCTAGCAGCCTGGCAGTTAATCCGACGTGAGTGGTAATTCTTTTATCCCTTTCGGGGCGGTGCCCCAGGCGCAACAAAACAATCCTTTTCATGCTCGTGCTAAAACCCGGACAAGGTATTAAAGGATTTCACTAAAAAAGAAAATGGGAGAAAATTACTGGAACCCATAAATTCCAGGGATTCTTCTCAGAAGCATGCCTTCGACAATTATCGGATTTGTTCTCTGGGCTGTTGTCAATGCGGTCTCGAGCTTGAACTCTTTTTCAGCATAGATCGTAAGGATCGAGTCTCCCTTTTTAACTGATTCCCCCATCTTCTTATGGATAGCAACCCCGGCTCCTTTGTCGCTGGGAGCCCCTGCAAGCCTGGCAATTTCAATAATCCACTTATTGTCAAATTCGATAACATATCCTTCTGTAGAAGCAAGAATCTCAGCAGTATATTGCCCAACCTGAATATCATTCGATGTAATATTCGGATCTCCTCCCTGAGCTTCGATAATCTGCTTCATCTTTTCGAGAGCTTTTCCGCTCCTTAGTGTTTCCAGTGCAATTTCCTTTCCACGGTTTCTTGGAGCTGCACCCCCCATTTCCAGCAGGATACCCGCAAGAGCAGAACTCTTTTCAATAAGGCTGTTTGGGCCTTCCATGCTTTCCAGCACTTTCAGAGCTTCCCGGACTTCCAGCGAGGGTCCTACTTTCCTTCCAATAGGAGACGAACCGTAAGTTATAGCACATTCGACATTCATTCCGAGCCTGTGGCCAAGGTTAATCAGGTCTCTTGCCAATTTCTGCCCTTCCTGAACAGTTGGAACTTTTGTACTTGGCCCGACTGGGATATCCATTACCACATTGTCGGCCCCTATGGCTCCCTTTTTTGCCATAATTGAGGCAAGCATCTGGTAGTAAGGATCAATAGAAAGAGGGTACTCAATTCTTATAAGTTTGTCATCGGCAGGTGCGATATTGGTAGCCCCGCCCCATACAAGAGCACCTCCCACTTTCTCTGTTATCTCCTTGACCTCCTGGGAGCTGAACTCTACGGGACAGAGCACTTCCATGAGATCTGCAGTCCCACCTGCACCTGTGATTGCCCTGGAACTTGTCTTTGGGATAAGAAGCCCATTTGCGGCAATAATGGGAACGACCAGGAGAGAGATCTTGTTTCCGGGCACTCCTCCTATCGAGTGCTTGTCCATTATGGGATGAGTATCAAACTCAATCCTGTCCCCGCTGTCGATCATAGCCCTCGTCAGCCATTCGACCTCGTCATCGGTCATTCCGTGAATGTAAGAAGATGTTATAAAAGCTGAGAGTTCGATATCACTGAGGTTTTCTTCCACTATATCGTTTACAAGCGTTTTAAGATCATCCTGCACAACAGGTTTTTTATCCATAATTTTCTTGATAACGCTTGCAGATTTTGAGCGGAATGCCGGAACAACTTCGACCGGCTGGTCCCAATCCTGAAAATGCTCGTAAACTTCGGAAAAGACTCCCAGTGTACCTGGAGGAACCATATCATCTGTCGTGTCTACAATAGCGGAAAGGCTGTTGTGTCCGCGGATGCGGACCCTATCTCCCGGATAAATTCCAAGTTCTTTAGCATCGGCAATATTAAACAAAGCTTTGTGCTGCCCTATTTTTATGTTAAAATGTTCTAGTTTTAACTGCATGAATAAATTCCTTCCATTTAGTTATCATATGATTGTAAGTTTGTCATTATAATTTATTTCCCCTGAATCCAGACGTTCTGTTTTTTCTGGGTGCTGAAATCGCTAGCCAAGCCTTAAGAAAAACTTAGAAGATGAAGAGTAAATGATAAACTGAGGTAACATATTAACCTTCATATTATTTTAAGTAATTCCGTAAAAATAGCTGTTAAGAAATTTCAAAATTTTAAGAAAAGGGTTCTTCCAATACCTTAAATCGAGCCTTGAATGAGTAAAGAATGGAAACTAAACGGAATAAAAGAATAGAAGTTAGATGGGAATAATGCTTTTATTACTCTTTAATATGTTAGTTGCCCTGATTTCAGTCACTATTTATTCACTATTCAGTCCCACTTATTCGAAATCATTTATTATAACTACGCCTGGATATAGAAATAAGGCCTTTAGCAATCCCTATTGCAATAACTCCTATCAAAGCTGCACTTAAGAGAACCATAAACAGGTTTTCCTCATCAGCATATTTAAACATAAAGTAGAATAAAATAACATCTAATACAGCTCCAATGCCCACCAAGACTATTGCCGGGCCCCCTAAAGATTTTTCAGTATCCCTGCTCATCGTACAATCCACCCTGCGATAGTTACCAGCAACTTAAGATTTAATATTGAGTTCATTCCAAAACCAATTTTATTCTCAATCATTAAGAGTTTCAGAAATAATTTTCATGATCAGAAACCTTGAATAATTATTCAGAATACAAGATTCAGAGACGGAATTTTTCTAGTTTTAGGACCAGCTCATTTACAAAAAACCCAAAATCTAATAAAATTATTAAATATTAAATTAAAATTTTTAATGGAAATAATTACTTGTTGGCTCGTTACAGGAACCGAAGATGGTAGCTCAGGAGTAAATGAAACATGTATAACTTAGGTAAATCTGTATAGCTTAAACGTAGCGGTTCCTGAGAATTATCAAAGAATTGGGGTAATTCCATATAAACTTTAGGTAATTACTATCCCGCAGGTATCAGATAAACCGATAATCTCTTATTTTGAAAATCGGTTATCTTAAAAAACAGAAAGAATAATACGGCATGCATTATTGTTCAGCAGAGATATACATTTTTCAAAAGAAAGCCTGCAAAATCTGACCTCTTAAAAAATTAATATTCAAAGAAATTCGAGGCACAGAGATACGTAATATTCTCTTGCAATCCTTTTGAGCCAATCAGGCACCAGACAATACCTGTCAACTACAATCTCATTAAGGTAGTATAGAGATTCCTCGGTTCTACAGTCGCAGAGCCGTTTTATGGCAGTTCTCCTTCCCCATGCAGATCTTTCGTTATCAAGGGCTTCACGGTAAAGATGGTATTCTATACTGTTGTCCATTACATTATATATATCTAATAATCAATATAAATATTTGTATTGAGCACCACTAATTAAAATATGAGCTTATCCCAAAACCAGTTTGATTCTCAATCAGTAAAAGTTTCAGAAATAATTTTCACGATCGGAAATCTTGATTGATTATTCAGAATACGAGATTTAGAGACGGAATTTTTAGTTTTGGGATCAGCCCTATGTTTAAAAGATTTTATAAATATATTCTGCCTGATACGATTTACTGCAGATTCTTCCAGATATTAAAGAGAATAAATAAATTAGAAATTTTTTCGAGATAAAAGTAAATTATGTAAAAATCACAATATAAAAAAAATATCAATCACAATATAAAAAGATTATTAAAGATAATATATAAAATATATGAAAGGATTATTCGGATCTTATATAATAGAAAAAACGGAAAAAGAGAATTCTCATACAGTGATCAGTTGATGAGAATTCTGCACAAGGTTTTTTGTTCGCTCTTGTTCGCTATACTGAAGTATGTAAACATTAGTCAAAAACGATATATAATTAACGGGAATTAAATTTTAAGCCTGGAGAGATATTAGTTGACGTTGAAATGTTTAATGAGAGCAATTATTTTAACCGCGTTGCTATTTTTTTACTGATGTAAATTATATAGAGTGAACGCGCAAAAACGGAAAAATGAAAGAAAAATCTGTTAATAATTTGCAAGATATCTCTAAAGTATTTTTAAATTTAATTTAGCCAGATTATGAAAAGAACCGTTGAATATATTCCACTCGATTCACCTCGAACTTATAGCCTTCACAGGATCCAATTTTGCCGCCTGCTGGGCAGGGTAAATTCCTGCAATCAAGTTCAGCAGAAAAACAGCAATAATAATGACAAGAATATCCCCGACTCGGATTATAATAGGAATAGTTGTAAGGCCACCGTAAAGTTCTGACGAAGCGGCTGGCATTTCGTACTGGCCTATTGCAAGGGCTATTACAATTCCTGTAAGTGTACCCACAAGGGCACCCGCTAGACCGAGAATGCCGCTCTGAAGAATGAAGATTGTCCGGATACTTGAAACTGTGGCACCCATAGCACGGAGCATGCCTATCTGGCTTGTGGCGCCGATGACCGAGAGGTTCAGGGTGCTTACCACGCCAAAAGAAGCGATGACGACAATCAGGCCAAGGACAACATTATTGGAAGTGCTTTCGATAGCGATTGTGCGAAGGATTGCCGGGTTGGTTTCTGTCCAGCCTTTTGCCTTATAACCTGTTTTTCCGATCTCTGCAGCAATTTCCCTGTCCCTGGTAAAATCCTCAAGACGTACAGAGATCCCATTAACCACATCAGAAATATTGTAGAACTCCTGTGCAGTATCCAGGGACGTATAAGTAAGGGACTCGTCCAGAGGAGAGCCGGTATGAAAGGTGCCGACAACTCTCAGGGAAAGGGGATTTGCATTGGGAAAAGATACATCAACCGAATCGCCCAGCTTGACCTCAAGCTTATCTGCCAGCTTCGAGCCAATTACCACTGTATTTCTTGAAAACTCGAGTTCCCTGAAATTCCCTTCCACCATATCGGCTTCAATAGAGTTTATATAATTTTCCTGTAAAGGGACTACTCCTTTCAGCTCGGCATTACGGGAATTTGTCTTGAACCTGAAGGAAGCTTTTCCTGTGAGAAATGGAGAAGCTGCAGTAACACCTTCAATTTTGCTGATATCCTCAATAAGTGTCCTGTAAAGGTAAATGTAATCTTCACCTTCCTTTGGAGATATCGAGACATGCGGAAGTTTATTTACGGTAGTGTTATAAAGTTCTCCCGTAAAACCAACCATAAGTGCCTGAGAAACTGTGAGCACCATCACTGCCAGGGCTATAGCTCCCACTGATAGAAGGGTCTGGAACTTTCTTGCCCGAATCTGCCTGAGCGAAATGAATAGTTCGTAATGCATCGGGTTCACGGCTCTGTTTCTAAGGGTTTCCTCTCAAATTTAATTTGCAGTTTCTTCGAATCTAATCTTATATTCTATGTATCCATATCGGTATGCAGGTGTATGTTTTCTTATTGCCATGCAGGTAAAGTGAAAACATTCACCTTCTATTTTGCCTCAAAAAAATCGCTAACGCGACAAGCCCTGTAATTCCTGTAACTAAAGAAAATCCAGGAACGTCTTTTCCACCTTTCTCACTCTGATTCACTGCCCTGTTATTAGAACTGTTTATTACACTCGTATTAGAGGGGAAAAGATCGGACTCGATTATGGTTTCCCTGCGCTCAATAATATCTCCATCGTTGCCGAGAAGTTCTATCTCAAGCCTGTAGACTCCTTCCGTAAGCCTCTGGCTCCAGGCAACTTCAACGGTCTCATCATCATTATTTAGCAGCACTGGAACCCTTGCTAAGGTAGATTCTACGGGCTCGGAATTTACTTTACCTGAAACCTCAGCCAGTTCATATACGGAAAAGACCAGGTTTCCTTCAAAAGGTACCTGAGAACGCCCGAAAACAGTTGCACTGGCTCCGGTTTCATCCTGGAATATGTCAGTAATCTCAGCATTATCTCGGGCAGTAAACCTCCTTGTTGAGGTTATAAAATCTCTTTCCGGGGAATATACCTGAATTTTTACCCTGCCCACGTACTCCTTATTGTTTTCAAGAAGAGTCCCCCAGGTTGTAGAAAAGACATCCGGGACACTGGTAAGGGATAATTTTTCGGTTTTTGTGACAGAAGCGACATCTGAGCCGTTCATAAGCATATATTCGATATCAAAAAGTGAGGCTTCCCTGGGAGAGAGTGCAACGCTGATTCCCTGGGAGTTCGGGACAAGGTCATTAACCTGAAGCCTCGATGCAGAGTTGCTGCCGTAAACAAAGTTATACTCTGCCTCTGAAAGAACCTGCTTCCCCTCAAGAAGCTTTGCCCTCGAGACATAAGCTCCGCGTTCAGGGTTTCTTATATCCCAGCAGCCGACCTTCATAACTCCGGCATTCGCTGGAAGACTGTCAACAGAAAACACCTGTCTGGAAAGTATTTTCTCATTCATTCCTTCGGAACTGACAAGAAGAATCTCAAGACTCAGGTTTTCTTCAGACTGGTCAGAATATAGAGTCACGTCAAAGGACTCAAGATCGCTATAAAGTTCAGCTATACGAGCTGTGCTCGCTTCTCCGACAGAAGAGCCATTTGCTGCAAACACTGGAGTGGCTGAAATAATAGATAAAATAAGTAAGAAAAGCGCGGTTTTCATCGTCTGTTTTCCCCGATTCGATTATCAAAAAGATTGTTTTGATCTTATTTAAAAGAAATGTAACCGGATGAAATTACAGTTTTCCCGATTAAAAGGAAAGAAACGAAAAATAAAATCTGAACAAGGGTGGAAAGTAGAGAAAAAACACGGAAGGTAGATAAAAGTAAAAAAACAAAGCTTGAGAAGATAAAAAATCTGAAAAATCGAGATTTCTTCAGAGTAAATAAACAAAACCTGAAGTGAATCCGAAAGTATTTATTCTTTAGTTAAAGTATAAGAAGATAAATATTAAAAGAAAACAAGTTTACTTGATTTGCATCCGCCGGAAAAAGAATCACTGTCGATTTATTGAAATTATATAAAAATGAGTGCCCGAGCAGAAGGTGTGGTAAAAATGGAAAAGAAAAGCGTCTTGATTCTGGGAACCGCTTCCCATGTTGGGAAAAGTTCAGTCGTGACTGCCATATGCAGAATCCTGTCAAGAAAGTACAGGGTTGCACCCTTCAAGGCTCAGAATATGAGCCTGAATTCCTGGATCACAAAGGACGGAAAGGAAATCGGGATCGCCCAGGCAATCCAGGCAAAAGCCGCAGGTACCGAGCCCACTGCCGACATGAACCCTGTTCTTCTAAAACCCAAAGGAGACTGTGTTTCCCAGATAATCCTGCTAGGAGAGCCTTATGCTGACAAAAGCGCAGGCCAGTACTACGATTCCATTGCAGAGATGAATGCTGTCCTTGAAGGAGCTCTTGAAAGGCTTTCCATGGAACATGATATCATTGTCATGGAAGGAGCGGGCGGAGCTGCCGAAATCAATCTCTACGAAAGAGATATTGTAAATGTCGGTACTGCAAGGCTTACGCAGGCTCCGATAATCCTTGTAGGGGATATCGAAAGAGGAGGCGTTTTTGCAAGCCTCTACGGCACAATTGCACTTCTGCCTGACGATGTACGGAAAAACGTCAAAGGATTTATTATCAATAAGTTCAGGGGCGACCTGGAAATTTTGAAACCCGGCCTGAAACAGCTTGAAGAAAAGACCGGAATCCCGGTACTAGGAGTCCTTCCTTACTTCAAACTTAATATCCCTTCAGAAGATTCGGTTTCGCTTGAGGATAAAGAAAGCACAGAAACCAAAAAGGATATCGAGATCGCAGTCATCCGCTTACCCAGGATCTCTAACTTCACGGACTTTGAACCTCTGGAGGAGCTTGCTAAAATCCGCTATGTGGATCTTGACGAAGAACTCGGAACCCCGGACGCGATCATGATCCCGGGCACAAAGAATACGGTTAACGATCTGCTCGACCTTAAGGCAAGCGGCATGGCTGGGAAAATCCAGACATTTAAAGGAAAAATTCCTATTTTCGGGATCTGCGGCGGCTACCAGATGCTGGGCAGGACAATTTTTGATTCTGGGATCGAAAACGGGGTTGAAGCAGAATTCGAAGGCCTGAAGCTTCTGGATATAGGGACAAAGTTCGGAGCATACAAAAAGAAAACAATCCAGGTCACGAAAAAAGTGAATGGTTGCGGCCCGATACTGGCTTCCATAGACGGGGAGGAGATCAAAGGGTATGAAATCCATATGGGTGTCACCGATTCCTGCCGCAACATATTCGGGGACGACGGTGCAATTGACGAGGACGGCCTGGTAATTGGCACTTACCTGCACGGACTTTTTGACAACAGAAATGTAAGAGATGCCCTTATGCAGTACCTCTTCGAGAAAAAAGGGCTTGAGTACAGGCCTGAAAATATCACGACAGAAAACGACGCCTATGAAGAACTCGCAAATATGGTCGAGCGGAATCTTGACATGAAAAAAATCTACGAGATAATAGGGGTCTGAAAAATACAGGCATCAGGATGTTCAGGTGCTTCTAAACAGAATACCTGATGAAACCCTGATGAAACTTATTTTCAAAAAAGATATTGAGCGATTTTCAGAACATGCGGACTTGCCTGCCAAGCTTCTTGCTGACAGCCCTAACATAAACCAGATGCGCACTTGCAACGTCCTGAATGGCAAGGCCTGTTGAGTCAAAAATCGTAATTTCCTCCTCACTTGTCCTGCCTGGTTTCAGGCCGGTGATCACTTCGCCGAGCTGAGCGTGAATATCATTCTCCGAAATGTAGTGCTTGGAGATAGGAACGTTTACTTCTCCTGAATGGAGTGCCTGGACAATATCATCCACAACGATCTTTGAGCGGATTAAAAGTTCGGGGTCAAGTTCTTCTTTTCCCACAGCATCGGCCCCTATTGCGTTTATGTGAGTGCCTTCTTTGATCCACTGGGCCTTTATGATTGGTTTTCTGGTCGGAGTGGTCGTGACAAGGATATCGCAGTTGCAGACCTCCTCAACTTCTTCTTCGTAACGGATTTCGCAGGGAGTAATGTCTGCCATTTCCCGGATAAACCGTTCGCAGCTCTCTTTTGTCCTTGAAGTGATTTTTACCAGTTCGGGATCAAAAACCTCAAAAAGAGCTTCGAGCTGGGTCTTTGCTTGGTTTCCGGTCCCGACCAGGCCGATGACCTTTGAGTCCTTTCTTGCAAGGTATTTTGCGGCAATTCCTCCTGCGGCTCCGGTTCGGATATCGGTCAGGTAGGTTCCGTCCATAATTGCTACAGGAGCGCCTGTTTCCGGAGAAATGAGGATGATGAGCGCCATTACAGTGGGAAGCCCGCGATCCGGATTCCCGGGGTGGACGTTTACGATTTTTACGCCAGTAATATTCTCTTCTTCAAGATATGCAGGCATTGTCCGCAGATCCCCGTTGTAAGCCGTATAGTAAAGATAGGATTTGGGAGGCATCTGAACCCTGCCAAGCCCATGCTGCCTGAAAGCTCTTTCCACTACCTGCATATCAGAATGCATATCCATAACACTTTTTACTTCGTCCTGAGCCAGCCATAATACTTCCATAATATAAACCTCCAGCCGGAGCCATAAGCTAGCCTACGGCTGAAAACAACCTTAAATTGAACAGAACCGGAGCAAAAATCGCCAGAGGCAAATAGACTGCCGGATATCACACATTGTGATTTTTATTTACGCAAATATGTATATAGAACATATATCTTCACTCATTTAAAGAACTTCCTTCCTAAAAGGAGACAATTATGCATGAGAGGTTTGCATGATAATTCGGTTGATTTTTCCGGCCTTTATCTAAAAGAGAAATTGCTCAAGCCTGCCCGGGATATCCGGAGCATACTCCGATGGGGTTACCCTAAGTTTGCAACTATCCGTTTCGTCGCTGACCATTTCCAGCTCAGCGTAGAAGAGCGGCACATCCTCACAAGGGTAATTATACCTCCAGACAGAGTAATTTCCAGAATTAATAAAAAAGTGGCCTGTAAAGGCATAAAGGATAGAAACCTTCTCCTTGATGGGTATAATGTCCTCCTGAGTGTGGACAGTTTGTTAAAAAAAGAACCTATGTGGTTCTGCGATGACGGATACATAAGAGATACCCGCTACTATTTCAGCAAGGCAAAACAGGCCGAAGACATAGAAGAAGCCCTTGATACTATACTTAAATTTATTTCCGAAGCCGGCCCAAAATCAGCCGTATTTCTCTTTGACGCCCAGATCAGCAAGAGTGGGGAACTTACAGGTTTTATCCGCCGTAAACTGAAAGAATATGGGATTTCAGGAGAGGCTAAAACTTCAAAAACCGCTGATTTCGAACTGAAAACAGGCAGCGGAAATCCGGAAAATAACGCGATCGTAGCAACTTCCGATGGAATTGTTATAGATTCGGTCCTGCAGGTACTGGATATTCCTGCCTGCCTGATGGAAAAAATGGGAATTGAGCCGGTCAGGCTGTATTAAATCGAACCTGTCAGGCTATATTAATTTGTTACCAGGCACTCCGCTTAATGATTCTGCCTGCCTATAGATTTCTTCGGCTTCTGCATACTGCCCTTTTTCTTTTAATAGATCTCCATATCCACGCAGGGTTCCGAAGTGCCCCGGATCAAGCTCAAGAGCTTTTTTGTACTGGACTTCGGCTTCATGCCTGTGCCCAAATCTGGCAAGCAGCCTGGCGTACTCGCAGTGGGCTTCAACATCTTCAGGGTTCAGTTTAAGAGCATATCTGAAGTGTACTCTTGCCCCATGGATAAAACCGTGATTTGCAAGCAAACGTGCATAGAACAGATGAGGTTTTGGATCTTCAGGGTCTGCCTTGAGGGCTGCTATATAATGTCTTTCGGCTTCGAGAGGTTCTCCTTTTTCTTCAAGGAAACGGGCATAACGGAAATTGGATTCCACGTGGTCAGGGTCAAGTTCAAGAGCCCTAATATATTGGTAATTTGCTTCGATTTTTTGCCCACGTTTGGAAAGTAGAATCCCATACCTGCAGTGGGTGCTCACATGCGCGGGATCGAGGATCAGGGCTCTCTGGTATGCTTCTTTGGCTTCATCCATTCTTTTGAGTCTGTAAAGCAGGCAGCCGTAATTGCAGAGCGTATCGACATGGAAAGGATGAAGTTCCAGCGCCTTTTCGTACTGAATCCGAGCAGCATTCAATTTTCCCTTTCTGGCCAGAACAGTCCCATATACACAAAGAGCTTCGATATTTTCAGGTTTTTCTTCGAGCAAATCTTCAAATTCCCGCGTAGCAAGATCCTCAAATCCAAGCAGAAAAGCTGTTTTTCCTGCCTCCATAAGGGCGTCTTCCCGCACCTTTCCTGAGAACAGTGAAGCGCAAGCCCTGGAAATTACATATTTCTCTCTATACATCCGATCGTTATCAAAAATAAATGAGAGTTTTAGCAGGATGTCGTGGGAAAGCAAATGTTCATTTGAGAAGGAAACGACAAACTCTATGACCTTATCAAGATTACAATTATCTGCTGCAACCTGTTCGATTACATGAAAAACCAGCTTGTCTATAGCATCAATCTCCATGCATAAAAACCTCCTGAAATTTGCCTCTAAAGTGAATCTATTCGACTGTATATAAATAATTAGCTGTATTAAATTGGATCTAAGAAATTCAAAAAGGTAGAACCTCGTACAGAGTGCAAAAACCGAAAAAAAATTAAAAATTGGAGATAAAAAATAGAGGAAACCTGAAATAAGGATGAATTAAAAAATAAAACCCAAAAGAGATAAAGATGGAGAAAACAAATCTGAAAGACATTCTCGAAAATTGTCTCCGATTTTAAGGCTTCTTTTTATAGTCAAAAGTTTTCCGTTCTATCGTCAACAGTTTATTCCGGTATCAGCTATTATGGAATCTCTCTTAGAATTACTCTTAAGCCCTGGTTCCAACTCTTTCAGACTCTACCTACATGTAAACTATACCTTGTCTCCACATCATAGGTACCTTTAAGTTCCTCTTCAGTCAGGATTCCTTTTTCGATCAGTTTACTGAGAGTTCTCCGGTCAACTGATTCGACTATGTTCCAGAGTTCCCTCTTCTTAAGGTAGGATTTTAGCCTGTTTACCTGCCAGAGCTTCCATTCAACTTTCTGCCGCCTGAGCTCCACATTTCCTATTCTAAGCACATCGATGTCCTTTTCCATCAGAGCATTGAGAATATGAGTTCTCAACTCCTCCCGCCGTTTTTCCAGAATGGATATTGCAGAAACAAGCTCATCGTATTCAAGCACAACATCGGTCAGGTCCATTTCTTCAGGGTCCTGCTCACTGATATCAAGTTCCATTATCTCACACTCCCAGTGATATATATGTTGTAAACAAAGGTTTTATAATTCCTCTTTTATCGCCTGGACTTTTAATATTATCAATACCCGATTTTAGACCTTGAAACTTATAAGTCTGGCCTTTACAAACTTAAATCCAGAACCTGATAATAAATATCGGATGCAGCCGCAGTTTCTCTTTCTCCAGGGGACTCAGAAACGTTTATCGCACAAAAATTCCCTCTAGTATATGAAAAAGTTTTCAGACAGGCTTCTCCAAACGGGCCTTAAAAATCGGTGATTCCGTGATATCAGAAAAGATCTCCAGGAAAACTGCAGCAAAAGAAGAATTGCTACTCCTTCTCCCTAAAATAGATAGTATTCTCGAGTCAGAGCTTGCAGTGCTTCGAATTGATGCTGAACCGATAATGCTTGTTGGGGATATTCACGGAGACATGCAGGCTCTGGAATTCATAATAGGAAAAAGAGAAGAAATAAACTGTAAAAATATTCTTTTTCTGGGGGACTATGTGGATAGAGGCCTTCAGGGCACCGAAATTCTTTTGAGGCTTTTCCGAATGAAAATTGAAGACCCGCAGCATATTTTCCTGCTCCGTGGGAATCACGAAAGTGTGGACATGAACTTATACTATGGCTTTTTTGAGGAAATAGGTTTAGATAGGAGTTTTCTCTTGAGAGTCAGCCGGACATATGAGAAGATGCCGGTAGCAGCGGTACTTTCAGGGCATATGTTCTGTGTACATGGTGGGATTAACGGAACCGGGAATGTTACTACTATCAGGAAAGAAGAATCTTTTCCCTATCTCTGGAATGACCCCTCGATACTTCCAGGGCTCACTACTTCAATCAGAGGTTCGACTGTAAAGGAATTCGGGCCTGACATTGTAGATGGCTTTTTAGAGACAAATAATCTGAAAAGAATAATAAGAGGCCATACAGCCCTTAAAAAAGGATACCAGTGGTGGTTCGACGGAAAACTTCTCTCCCTTTTTTCCTGTCCTAACTACGTCGGACTCGGAAATGATGCTGCTTTTGCCCTGTTTGAGAAAGGAGAGATAAAACTGTTTGTTTTCGGAAATCAGGATGAGTAAACGGAAATTTACTCATGTTGAATCTTTACTTCCCACTAAAATCCGATTGGTAGTCTTTCCCGGTCTAAAGTTAAAAATAAAAAGAATGCCGGAAATGGATGTTATATAAAATTATGAAACCTGATACATAAGACCCTGATTTTTACTTTAATCAAGAATAATCCAGGTTTCAGTCATTTTGCTTCCTATATCCGGGTCGAGCTGCATGGCCTTCATATACTGAATTTTGGCTTCGTCAAAACGCCTCATCTTTCTCATAAGAAGCCCGTAACTATAGTGAAGGGGAGGATAATAAGGATTCAGGACAAGAGCTTTCTTATATTCATCCTCGGCTTCGGATAATCGCCCCATTTCCGAAAGAAGGTTTCCGTAGCTGTAATGCCCCTCTGCACTTTCAGGGTCCAGATGGAGAGCTTTTTTGTATTCCATTTCAGCTTCATACCGCCTTCCAAATCGAGCCAGAAGATTTGCATAATTGGAATGGACCTTTGCATCGTTTTGATCAAGGGCAAGGGCTTCCACGTACTGTGCTTCGGCTTCTGAAACCCTGCCTTCTCTTGCAAGAAGGTTTCCGTAGTTAAAGAGAGTCCGTCTGTGTCTCGGATTAAGGGAAAGAGCTTTTCTGTATTCGATTTCAGCTTCTGAGGAACGACCCAGAAAAGAGAGTAAGACTCCGCAGTTATGGTGAAGGCTCGGGTCTTCAGGGTCCAGCTCCATTGCAAGCCTGTATTCCTTTTCGGCATCTCTGAGCCTTCCGAGTTCAAAAAGCAGGTTTGCATACCCGCCTCTTGCAGGGACATAATCCGGATCAACAGCAAGCGCCGTCGAGTAATATTCTTCTGCCTCACTTACATACCCACGTTCGGCTAAAAGATAGGCATATCCAGCATTCGCTTTTAAATGCTGCGGGGAGGTTTCAAGTACAGTATTATATTCCTTTTCAGCTTCCGGGGTCTTTCTGAGTTCCAAAAGAAGTTCGGCATATGCACATCTGACATCTGCATTACCAGGATTTTCTTTTAGAATCTCCAGATAGTTTGCTTCAGCTTCCGTGGAAAAGCCCAGGACATGTGCTGCATTACCCAATGCAAAGCAGGCGTCTTCACGGAGTTTCTCGGAAGCCTGTATGAAGCAAGCTTTTGCAAAAACGTATTGTTCCGTGAACATTTTCTGCTGCTTGCATGCATTGGAGAGGTCAAGCAAGAATTTAGGGGGAAAAGATTTTTTTCCCGTATATTCCAGGGCAAAATTAACTGCAGAGCACAGGTTTCTGTGGTCTGATCCGATTATCCCAATAATGTTATATACAAAGTCGTCAATTGCATCGAAGTCCATGTATCCGGCACCTCAGAAAAGTAAATACCTTTTTTAGGGGATAGGTAAAGCCATCAGTGTAACATCCGGAGTATATTTTACATCTGATAGAATATATTAGTGCGTGAGTAGTGCATGAAATTTTAGATATAAAATAAGTTAATTAATAGTGCGTTAGTTTACGAACATGATATTATAACTATCATATAACAGACTATCCCTTTTTGTCGCTAAATAAAATAGTTACCTGCTTAAAACAACAGTACTTTCCTGACAAAACGGGTTTTCCGAGAATAAATCAGATGTGCTCTTCAAATATACCTTTTCTTTAGAAAACTTCCGGAAAAATGATTCCAAAAAACAATATATGAGAAAAATAGTAGCTCGTAATTACAATATTTAAAATGAATCCTTTTAGTACTAGCTAACCTTTAGTACTACTAATAAACATTAATCATTATCTAATAAATATCCGAAGTTTTGAAAATGACCAGCATGTTTCTTAAACTCTTCTCTGTTTTCCTGATTATTCCTTTTATCGAGATTTATCTGCTTATCAAAATAGGAGGAATGATCGGGGCCTTAAATACCGTACTTATTATTCTGATTACTGCAAGCCTGGGGGCATACCTGGCAAAAAGCCAGGGCTTCCGCGTGCTCCGCGAGATCCAGGAGGCAACGAACAGGGGTTATATGCCTGGAAACGAACTCCTGCACGGGTTCTTCGTGTTAATTGGGAGCTTTGCCCTTCTAACTCCGGGTTTCCTGTCCGATATAATAGGATTCTCCATGCTGATACCCCAGATCAGGGAAATCTATGTGGGAATAGCAAAAGGGATCATAAGAAAAAAGATGAAAAGAGGCCAGTGGCAAATGAAGACGTACGCGAATTTCAGATAAGCCGTAAAGCGTCCATACGAAATACATGCACTGGTCCCGCCCTAGTTGCGCCTTCCGAATTGCGCCTCGGGAGTACGCGGTCCTTCTCGGCAGAGTTGCGACTCTGCAGTACGCAGTCCTTCTCGGCAGAGTTGCGACTCTGCAGTACGCAGTCCTTCTCGGCAGAGTTGCGACTCTGCAGTACGCAGTCCTTCTCGCTGCGCTCGAGAGGACTAATTTATGGATAAACAACATTGTTTTTTGCTTCGCTCAAGAGGACCAATTTCCAAATTCCCTTTATTAAGTGTTTTCCAGCCTTGAGTGATTATAGATTTTAGATTGAGTTGGAACCACTGAAAGCACCTGCAACCGGAAGAAAAGAAATGTGGGTACAGATTCCACACCTTCGTTTATAGAATCTTGAATGAATTAATTATAAATTCACATATAAAAATATAATTTTTCCTTATTTTTGCCAGATTTTCATTATTTATCGTATTTTACTGAGACTGCATATATTACAGAAACATTAAGATACGAGTTTGAAAAGATAAAGCAGCAGAGGAACCAAAAAAACCGTAATTAAGCCAGAGATCCCAATTGCAAGCCCGCTCATCGCCCCTTCAGTTTCTCCAAGTTCTATTGCTCTCGTTGTCCCAAGAGCATGAGATGCAGTGCCAATTGCAATGCCGACTGCGACTTTATCTTTTATTCGGAAGCAGCGGCAGATGAAAGGTCCCAGGACAGCACCTGTGATTCCGGTAATTACGATTGCAGCTACTGTTATTGCAGGCAGGCCTCCGATCTGTTTTGAAATCTCGATTCCTATAGGGGTGGTTACGGATTTTGGAGCCAGGGATTTACTTATGACCTCATCAAGCCCTAAAAGGCTGGAAAGGGCCAGAATGCTTGAAATTCCAGCTATACAACCTGCACTTATGCCTGCAAGGATCGGAAGGGCATTACTTTTCAGCAACCTGATTGTTTTATAAAGAGGCACTGCAAGAACTACGGTTGCAGGCCCGAGAAAGAAGGAAATGTAATCTCCTCCAAGGTTGTAAGTCTCGAAATCGATTCCGAAATAAAAGAGAAAAACCATTACAAGTATGGAAGCCACAAGCAGGGGGTTAAGGATGGAAAGCCGGGTTTTCTTATACAGCAGAGTGCCTACCTGGAAAGCTATTAAAGAGAGTAAGACCCCGAACAGGGGCCTCTTGATAAATTCATTTAGAAAATATATCTGCACTTCAGTTCACCTCTTCTGCCCTATCATTCAGACCTGTGCGTTATCGTTTTTATTTCAGGTGAGCTTTCATTTTCCCCGAAACAGGCTGCTTTTACCGGCTTTTTCCCGAGGGACTTTTTAACGAATTCCACTGTAAGCCCTGTCACACCCAGTGTTACAACGGTAGAAATAAGTGAAACCTCAAGAATTGCAGTCCATTTTCCTTCAAGCAGGGAAAAACAGGTTATAAGGCTGACCCCTGCAGGGAGAAAGAAAAAAGCCAGGTTATCAAGCAAAAAATCACTTATTTTGCCTATCATCTTGAGTTTAATTATGCCAGTATACAGGCCTAAGAAAAGGATGAGCATTCCCACGACGTTACCTGGAATCAGCAGCCCTGATATTTTCTGTAGCAGTTCGCCCAGGAAATATATGATCAGAATAATTGAGAACTCTTTTAGCAAGGTTTGTTTTTCCTCCGCCTGATTGAAACGGAACTACAAAATCTCCTTATATATATCTTTCCTGAGCCAGAAGATTTTTTATTTTATAGCTTCTTTGCGCGTAAGCAGGACACATAAGGTTTTCCAGTAAGAAATACAATTTTTAAAAAGTCCCGTGGTGAAGAAACTCCAGGGAATAGTATGTGAGACAATAAATTCATATTGCGCAAACCCCTATTTTCATAGGGGGATTCTGATGGGAGAAAAGCGCTTTGTTTACATGGACCACGCAGCTACTACTTTCACAAAATCTGAAGTAATTGAAGCTATGCTGCCTTTTTTGAAAGAACATTTCGGGAATCCTTCTTCTCTGTACTCAATAGGAAGAGAAGGCAAAGAGGCAATCGAAACCGCCCGTGAGCAGCTTGCAAAGGCTATAGGGGCTAATCCTGAAGAGATATATTTCACTTCAGGGGGGACTGAGTCCGATAACTGGGCTATCAAGGGAACAGCCTTTGCAAGACGAAAAAAAGGAAAACATATCATCACTACGCCAATAGAACATCACGCAGTGCTCTACCCCTGCGAATACCTGCAAACAAAGGGTTTTGATGTGACTTACCTGCCTGTAGACAGGTACGGGCTTGTAGATCCTTCAGAGGTGGAAGCTGCAGTCAGGAAGGATACTATCTTTATCTCGGTTATGTACGCCAATAATGAAATCGGGACTATAGAACCGATTCCTGAAATAGGTGAGATTGCGAAGGAGCATGGGATTCCTTTTCATACAGATGCTGTACAGGTTATAGGTAAAATCCCCCTCGATATGAAGCAGAAAGATAGGAATGTAGACATGCTTTCCCTTTCTTCCCATAAGTTCTACGGGCCGAAAGGAATTGGAGCCCTTTATCTGCGGGAAGGGACGGAAATTGAGAATTACATGCATGGAGGCGGCCAGGAGCGAAAAAAGCGAGCAGGAACCGAGAACGTCGCAGGTATCGTAGGCCTGGGAAAAGCAATAGAGCTTGCAACAGCAAATCTGGAGAAGCACAATGAGAGGACAAAAAAAATGAGAGACCGTCTCCTTGCCGGAATCCTGGAAATTCCTGACTGCATGTTGAACGGGCACCCAGAAAAGCGTCTTCCGGACAACCTGAACTTCAGTTTTGAGTACATTGAAGGTGAATCTCTTCTTCTCATGCTCGATCAGAGGGGAATCTGCAGCTCTACAGGCAGCGCCTGTTCTTCAGGCTCTCTTGAACCCTCGCATGTGCTCAGGGCAATAGGGCTGCCTCCGGAAATAGCTCAGGGTTCCCTTCGCCTGACCCTAGGAGATGAAAACTCCGAAGAAGACGTTGATTATGTACTGGAAGTGTTGCCTGAAATCGTTGGAAAGCTGAGGGCTATGTCTCCTTTCTATAAACCAACAACTGCATGTGAGAAATAAGTCGAAAGCGTATAAGAATGTAATAAATGTGGGGAATTTTGTGTATAATAAAAAAGTTATGGACCATTTCATGAACCCGAGAAACGTAGGGGAAATTGAGGATGCTGACGGCATTGGAGAAGCCGGAAACCCGCACGGGGATCACATGAAAATTTTCCTGAAAATCCGGGATGATAGAATCGAAGACGTGAAGTTCAAGACTTTCGGTTGTGCAGCAGCAATTGCGTCCAGTAGCATGGCAACTGAGCTGATAAAAGGCAAAACCCTTAAAGAAGCCTGGGAGCTTACAAACGACGCAGTAGCTGAAGCCCTTGAAGGGCTGCCTCCCGGAAAACTGGAGTGTTCAGTCGTTTCCAGGGAAGCTATCCACAGCGCAATCAGCGAATACCGCAAAAAGCAGGGCCTTGAACCCCTTCCAGAGCAGAAATGAAAGTAAACTCGAATCCTGGAGGTTTACTGAGAAGCCATAGGCCTGCTGAGAAGCTAATTACCTTACCCAAATCCACTCAATGAGACAGTTGAAAAGCCTTCCATATCTCCTTATCGTAAACTTGATCTGGTATCTTCGAGATGATACCTTATGAAAAAAATCGGGATCATAATCACTGACCCGGAAGACTGGACAGCGCGGGCACTTATGAATGAAGCGAGGAAAAAAGGTTTTTCTCCTTTTGCTCTGGATCTCAGGGCCGCAGAGGTCGACATAAATGCGACAGCTGCTAAATCGGCAGCCAGAAAATCGACGGTTGCCTTTAAAATAAGAGATATAAATCTCTGTGACCTTGATGCCATCATTGTAAGGGATGCAGGTGCAGGAACCTTTGAAGGAGTATCTTTCAGGTTTGATATCCTGCGGGAACTGGAAGCCGAAGGCCTCCTGGTTATTAACTCTCCTGAGGCTATCAGAAATGCCGCAAATAAATACCATGCTTCCTATCTCCTGGAAAAAGCCGGACTCTCTACACCCAAAACAATAGCAGTGCAGAGTATAGAGGCGGCCCTTGAAGCAATATCAGGGTTCGAAGATGCTGTCATAAAGCCTGTATTCGGGTATAAGGGAAAGGACATTGCAAGAGTTAAGGATGGGGAAATCCGGTTTTCGGATAGGAAAGCGGAACCCTTATCCCTGAAAGCGAATCTTCAAAAGCTGCTTGAAGAGAGAGGGATGTTATATATCCAGAAGTTCATAGAGAACCCTGGAAGGGATATCAGAGCCTTTGTTGTTGGAGGTACTGCTATCGGGGCCATTTACCGTAAAGCTGCATCTGGTTCCTGGGTTAATAACCTGAGCCAGGGAGGAAGTGCAGACCGTTGTGTGCTTACGGAAGAACAAAAAGAAATTGCAGAAAAGGCTTCTCTTGCAATAGGCACGGCTTTTGCAGGTGTTGACATTATAGAAAATTTGACGAACAATCTTAACAAAGAAATTTACAGTTGTTACAGCAATGCAAAAGAGAAATCTCTAGTCCTCGAGGTCAATGGAACACCATCAGGAAAAGGTATTTTTGATGCATGGGGCATAAACCCTGCCGGATATATTCTGGAGTACATAGAACAAAGTTTATGAAAAAAATTATAAATGACATCAGTCATAAATAATATCATGCGAGTTTTAGAAAGAGTTTGAAAGATGAGCTGATCCCAAAACCATTTTATTCTCAATCAGTAAAAGTTTCAGGAATAATTGTCATGATCAGAAATCTTGATTATTCAGAATACGAGATTAAGAGAAGCAATTTTGAGTTTTGAGATCAACTTGATAACATTTACTTTGAGACCGGATCTGCCATATAAATGGTCTGAACAGGGATATAAAAATCGATGTTCAAAGCAGACCCGGATAGCCACACCGAAAACATTTAAGAAATAGGCGGACCTTGAATAAACCCGAGGCAAAGGATGAGTGAATATAAACAGTGTATAGTTACCCGGGACGACCTGAAGCTTTCCAAAGGCAAGTTTGCAGTACAGGTAGCCCACGCTGCCATTTCTGCTGCAGAATGGGCAAACAAAGGCGATCTTGAAAAATGGAAAGAAGGCGGGCAGAAAAAAGTTGTCCTGAAAGTTCCCACCCTTAAAGACCTTTACGAGCTTAAAGAAAAGGCTCGACGGGAAGGACTTCCTACTGCTCTTATACAGGACGCAGGGTTTACGGAAATTCCGTCGGGAACAGTCACAGTTCTTGGAATCGGGCCGGCAAAAGAAGAAATTATAGACAAAGTTACGCGGGACCTTAAACTTGTTTAAGTGCCGGAAATCTGAAAACCAGGTTTTGAAAGCCTGCATTAAAACGAAGCTGAGCAGAGGCTATCTATATGATATCCTGTTTGATAGGTCAGGAAAGAGGTTCTGCCTGTGTTCTTGTTCAGGAGGGGACCAATGAGGGATTCAAGGGTTTCAGGAAAAAAGGCAGCCTCAATAACTGCTGTTTTATGCATATACGTTGTATTTGCCACAATGACCGGGGTACTGTCTTCGGATTCGATTGATAATTTTAAGGATGAGGTAAAAGGGTATATTTTTTCAGGACTGGACTCAAAAAGTCCGGAGAGCGTATTTACGCCTCAACCGACTTCATTTACTTTCCCGGCAATACCCAAATATTCCCCCCGAAAAAGCGAACATGCTCCTATCCTGAGGACCCCGTTGCAGCCCGGCTTCTCCCTGAGCAGCAATTATCAGACCTCAGAATTTTTCCAGGGCGGAGTAAATTATATAAGAATCAATATCAAAAACGAAGGACGAAATCCTATCTTTATTGAGAGGTATGGGATTTCGGTTAATGCCTCCGAAAACCGGATTTATTCGGAAGAATGTGGAGTTTTGCTTTCTCCCAGCGAAGAGCAAAATCTCGGAGTGATCGCAGTTCAGGTTCCTGAAGAAGAAAAAGCCAGCTTTAATATCGTCCTCTGGCTGCTCGCTTCGTCTTCGGAAGGCAAATGGCACGAATACGAGCCATATTCCCTTAAAGGATTTACTGCGGATCTTAAGCCAATGCCCGAAAAATTTGCTCCGAAGTACGGATACAATCCTGCTTCTTACTTTGAAACCATAAACCGACTGGTGGAACCGGCCGAACCTGATGTTAGGGGTAAGGCAGCCGAAGTTGCTCGCGCATATCCGGGAGCATACAATATTTATCAGGTATGTGCTCTCTTTGACATGGTAAAAGAGGAAATTGAATACGTCAGTGATCCCAGGGGTAACGATGTATGGGAGCCCGCCAACGTCACTCTGAGGATAGGAGCCGGAGACTGTGAGGACCAGGCAATTCTCCTCTCATCCATGATCGAGGCCGTTGGAGGCACAACCCGAATCTACCTGACCGACAGCCATGCCTTTGCAGCGGTCTATATGGGCAAAGGAACCGGTGCATCAGAAGCTGCAGTCGAAGGAGTTAGGGCTTACTACGGAAATGTCGATGTAAACTACCTGACTGATGAATACGGTTCCTGGTTGATGCTTGACCCGACTTCCAGCCTTTATGCAGGTGGACTTCCCGGAAAAACGGCCCAGACAAAGGTTCATGCAGCCAGCGGAAACGAAACACATAGAAGCTGGACCTTCGTAAACACTAAAGAAATAAGAGCTATCGACATCAGCCCTGGAGGGGCTCTATAATTTCGCCAAATACATAATAGAGGAGTGTATTCAACCCATGCAAGTGCCGGAAATTGAAAAACAGATAGGGATAGACATTTACTCCACGGGTACAGACGGCCTCGGAGGGCAGCTCCGCCAGGAAGTGGAGGACTTTATTGTTAAAGAGATCACTAATAGAGAGGAAGGAACGGAAGGAAAATACCTTGTTCTTGAGCTTATAAAGCACGACTGGGACACACACCACCTTACAAGGACTCTCTCAAAAATCCTGCAGATAAGCCAGAAGCGGATCAGCGTTGCAGGCACAAAGGACAAACGTGCACTCACAACGCAGAAAATCAGCATTTTTGATATTGATGCTTCTGAGATCGAAAAAATTCATTTAAAAGATATCGAGCTGAAAGTCCTGGGACGCTCCCGAAAATCAGTAGAACTGGGGGACCTTTGGGGAAATGAGTTCATAATTACAATCCGGGATATAGCCGGCTCTCTAGAGGAAACCGGGGATCTGCTCGAAAAAACTACAAACGACATCCTGATTCAGGGAGGCGTACCTAATTTTTTTGGGGTTCAGCGTTTCGGCTCTGTTCGTCCTGTTACTCATTTGGTAGGAAAAGCCATTGTGGAAGGAGACTTTGAAAAAGCTGCCCTGCTTTATATTGCCGACTCTTTTCCTGCTGAGCCGGAAGAAACAAAAAAAGCCCGCCAGTCCGTCAAAGAAACCCGCGATTTCAAGGAAGGCCTGAAAACCTATCCTCTCCGCCTTGGGCACGAAAGAGCGATGATGAACCATCTGATAGCAAATCCGGATGACTTTGCAGGCTCTTTTCTAGTTCTCCCGAAAAACCTCTACAGGATGTTTGTGCACGGTTACCAGTCATATATATACAATATAATTATCTGCCGCAGGATAGAAAAAGGCATTCCCTTAAATCAGGCTGTAGAAGGCGATATTGTCTGTTTTAAGAACGATGTCGGCTTGCCTGACTCTTCAAAAACTGAAAAGGTTACGGCAGAGACGGTGAATGCTATGAACCGCCTGATAAAAAGAAATCGCGCCTTCATAACTGCTCCCCTCCCAGGCTATAACACAGAATTTGCCTCAGGCATCCCGGGAGAAATAGAGCAAGAAGTTATTCAGGAACTCAAAGTCCCTCTAACAGGTTTCAATATAGAAGAAATCCCTGAAATGAGCTCTAAAGGGATCCGCAGGGAAGTCCTCTTGCAAGTGGAGCCAAAATTTGAGGTTGCAGAAGACGAACTGAATCCCGGAAAGTCAAAAGCAGTTCTGAAGTTTATGCTGCCTAAGGGGAGTTATGCAACAACCGTACTCCGGGAATACATGAAGGTAGACCCGTTGCAGATGAGCTGAAGACTGAAGAGGCCGGGGTGCGGTGAGGACATGTCCGTGCTTTCTGCATATGATTATCTCCAAACACCTGGTATTTAGCATCCATCCTGCAGACGCTCGCAGAATGCGAGCGACATTCCTGAAAAATGAAAAAAAGTGAAAGAATCTACATAAAGTCCAAGCAAGATACTCATACCTATCCAGATTGAAGATTCAGATTAAAATTTAAATTAAGATTTATTCATATAAAATGCTGCTGTTAATGTACTTAACAATGAAAAAACGAACTTAAGCTCTGGAATAGGCCTGGACTTCCGCACATCTCCGGCCGTTTTGTCAGTTTCTTCCGGTTCTTTATCTGTTTCTTCTGTTTTGTTATTTTTCTCTATATCTTCTGCTACTTCCTGTGCGGTTTCCATTTGAACGAATCCTTCATAACGGAATACAACAGGCACATCGTTAACTCCGATCTCTTTTCCCACCATGTCAAATACATCGTAAATATTGTCAAGAGTAGAATTATTAACTTCCGAGCCTTCCAGAATTCCTACTCCTATGCGATTCTCAATGCCCCAGCCATAGCTTACGACCGGCCCCTCCGGATACATATAAGGTTCCATATCGTTTCTTGCAAGTTTACAGATTGTATCGAGTTGATCGTACCATTCTCGCCTCTGATCTTCTATATAGAACTCGCCTTCTTTTCCGTAAGTGGCAATTAATGTATTTTCGCGTTGAGATCCAATGCTTTTAAGCCCTAGTTTTGCAAATGTCCGGACCATTTCATTTTCATCGTTTAGAGCATCTGTGAGCGGCATAACTGCGCGCTTATCCCCGATTCTACCGAGAGCTTCAGCCGCGCGCACCCGGACGTTCGGATCTTCGTCACCAAGGGCCCGGATCAAAGGTTCCACGGCAGGTTCCCCCATCAGACCCAGAGAATAACCCAGATCTGCATCAAGCTCAGGCTCTTCTTTTAGCGCCTGAATCATGGGCTGTATTGCTCTCTCATCTCCGATTCCTGCAAGGACTTGTACTGCTTCTCTCTGGAGAAAAACACTTTCGTTTTCATCCTGTAAAATCTTAATAAGGGGCTCTACGGCAGGTTTTCCGATTGCAATAAGAGCATTGTTTCCAGCTTGTTCGACTTCCCACTCTTCGTCCGTAAGCAGTCCGATAAGCGGTTCCACGGCTCTTTCGTCCTTTATCTTACCTAAGGTTACGGCTGCATTCTCCCGGAGCTCCGGATCTTCAACTCCAAGCGCCAGGATTAAAGGTTCAACTGCAGGTTCTCCAATTTCAACCAGGGCTTTTACGGAATCTGTTTTAACATTTAAGTCCGAAGCGCTAAGATTCCGGATTAAAGACTCCATTTCCGGCTCTTTTGGAATGGCACTGACTACATGGACTCCACAAAATAAAGATAATTGGATAATTATCAATGTAAAAGCTGCAAAAGCAATCTTTAATTTACAAACTCTCATTTTACAGACCCTCACTTGATCACCAAATCAAATTTACAAAGCAAGCCGCATACAGGCCTCCTATAGCCACTTGTGAGAAAAATAAAATAAAAATGTAATTCAGCCAGGAAAATCTGGTCTGAAACTAAAATTTATCCGGGTTAAACTGTCAGAGGATGATTTAAACTGGGTTTTTAGGCCAGGGTGCGCTTTTGTTCAACAAGTCTTCCGTAGAAGTTTGCAATGAATATTGAATTTGTAAAGAATATGGCGGGTATGCCCACGAGTACAATTGAAAGGATTGCAAAGATAATAACAAGAGCGTACTGTTTCAGTACTGCCATGACATAATCTCCAAGGTTGTTCCTGACAATATCCAGCAATTGAAACTCAAAGAAAGACTCAAGGGTTTGCTTCCTGAAGAAGTTAACCACAAGAATAGGGACTACAAAAAATCCGAGCAGCAAATTAACAAGGTTTCCCAGGGTTTCACTGACAAATGTTGCTGCAAAAACTATAGCCACATATGCGATGTAGAAAGGAAGACTCTTCAGGAAAGTTATGAACCCGAGCTTCAGATCTTCCATAAAATCGAGTTTGATAAGCCCTTCATACCTGCCCTCGACAAACTCATTAACCAGCCTTACGATATAACCGAAGAGTGCAAACCAACCCAGAATCGGAATGATCAACCAGAGTGCATAAAGAAGTCTTTTCGGAGTTTTGAAAGGATATTTAAAAGCATCTGAAAAACTTATAGTCTCCATTATAATCACCTGGAGTTATTCCGTCTTTCAAAGTATATAAAACTTAGTAAAAATAAAAGTAAAGATATAGTGATTACAATAAGTATATTTTAAGAAATTGAAACTTAAAGTGATAAATTCATCGATTGCTCTCAAAAACCAAACAGGTTTTAAAAAGTGCTCAAGAAGCCTGAGAAATCAAGTTCATTAGACCCGATAATCTGGAGTTGAGAAACCATATAAAGTTAGAAAATTCTGCGGGCTGAATGCCAATAAAGATAAAAATAAGTAGTGAGAGAATAATACGGTTAACTGTAGATTACTGAAGATAAATTTTTTAAATGTTCTAAGATTTTTGAAACATTTATGAAAAAGAAAGTATCGAAATTACGTTTCCTTTTAGAGGACCAAATGGTTAAAAACGATATGAGAAAATAATTAAAATAGTACTCTTGATTGTATGATTTTTAAATAAAAATTGGGTGGGATCGGGGTAAATAATCCCCTGATCTTCTCACACGCTATATAGAAAAGAGACACTTATTCGGGAATTATTTTTTCTTCTTGATTTCCTTTGCAAGCTTCTTCTTTGCATCCTTGCTGCCTGCGGAAGCCATTTTTTCCAGCTCTCCCATCTTTTCCTTCTTAGCGATCTTCTTCTTATCCATATCTTTTTTAGACATTGCCATAGTGCGTACCTTCATAGACTTTAGTGAAGTTGCAATATCTGTTACAGGCGTTACTGAAATGAGGTGCCTAAACAGATATCGCCGTAATCTACTATTTTCAGTTTTGAAAGTATTTATCAGTTTCCCGCGAGAGAAACATTCTTTAGCAGGAATGTCAGGTTATATCAAAAGTGTAATTTATCCGGTAACAGGATATTACAGGGATCAGATTAGACTTGGTAGGGTTAATAAGGATTAAGAAAGGCAGAAAAAGGATGAAAAGGGAATTAAAAACGATAGATTCCCTCAAATAACTTTTACCTGAATTACCGCTCTTCTCTTTCCTTACTTAATTCCTGCTCTTTCCTTACTTAATTCCTGCTCTTTCCTTACTTAATTCCTGCTCTTTCCTTACTGTATTCCTTCTTTTTCCTTACTGTATTTACACATGGCCCTGACAAGACCATCGAACGGAGGAGACGGCCTTCCCGGTCTTGACCTGAACTCGGGATGGAACTGGGAAGCAAAGAAGAAACGTTTGCCAGGAATCTCGGCAATCTCCATTCTGTTCTTGTTTTTGCCGGAAAAGATAATGCCAAAGGATTCCAGCCTGTCCACGAACTCCGGATTAACCTCGTACCTGTGACGGTGGCGCTCGACAATGTAATTGGTTCCATAGAGTTCTGTGGCAATAGAACCTTCTTTGAGGAGAGCTTCATAGTCCCCAAGGCGCATCGTGCCGCCCATATTAGCAATACCTGTCTGCTCCGGCAGAATATCAATTACCGGGTAGGGGGTATCTTCGTCAAACTCCGTACTGTTTGCCTTTCCAAGATTAGCCACATTTCGGGCAAATTCAATGACTGCAAGCTGCATGCCCAGGCAGATCCCAAGGAACGGGATATTGTTTTCCCTGGCAAACTTTATCGCCTTCATCTTGCCTTCCGTGCCGCGCCCACCAAAGCCACCCGGAATAAGGATTCCGTCAAACTGAAGGAGCTTCTCAACCTCTGCCGGATCTTCTTCGAGGGTTTCAGCTTCAACCATGTTGACCTCAACCTTGCACCTGTTGTCTATTCCCCCATGTTTGACAGCCTCAAGGATGCTGAGGTAAGAATCCTCAAGATTGGTGTATTTTCCCACAATTGCCAGTTTGACCTTATCGGTTGTGGATTTCATTCTTGCGACCATATCCTTCCACCCACTGCTTTCGACACTTGATTCCAGTTGAAGGTGCTTCATTAGCTGGGTGGTCAATCCCTGCTCTTCGATCTCAAGAGGAACTTCATAAATGTCGTCGGCATCATGGGCGCTGATAACCAGTTCCTGAGGCACGTCACAAAAGAGGGCGATTTTCTCTTTGGCACTTTCCTGAAGAGGAGACTTTGACCTTACAACGATCACTTCAGGGCTGAGACCAAGAGCTCTGAGTTCCTTTACGGAATGCTGGGAAGGCTTGGTTTTTTGCTCACCCTGAAGGTCTTCCATAGCCAGGGTCACATGAATAAAGACGATATTTTCGGCAGGCTCTTCCCTGTGCATTTGGCGTACAGCCTCAAGGAAAGGCATGCTTTCAATATCCCCAACAGTCCCTCCGATTTCAATAAGACAGATATCAGCCCCGCTCCGGGCCGCAACCTTCCTGATCCTGTTTTTGATCTCGTTTGTAACATGGGGAATAATCTGGACGGTTTTTCCGAGATAATCTCCTCTTCTCTCTTTGGAAATGACCTCCTGGTAAATCTTGCCTGTGGTGAGGTTATGGTCCCTTGTAAGTTCCGTATCAAGGAACCGCTCATAATTCCCAAGATCCAGGTCGACTTCACCTCCGTCCTTGAGCACAAAGACTTCCCCGTGCTGATAGGGACTCATGGTTCCTGCATCAATATTGATGTAAGGGTCGATCTTGATAGCTGTAACTTTATAACCTTTGTTTTTAAGGTTTCTACCAATGGATGCGATGGTGATGCCTTTTCCAAGCCCGCTCATGACCCCACCGGTAACTACGATATATTTCATGATAATCTTCCTCAACAATTTTCCTAACAGCGGTTTTAGACTAAAAGGATAATCACATGAACTTTAGACCAGAAAATAATCAAATAAATAGCTACGAAATCTGTCATTAATCCTTTGTACGAACACAATACCAATATCCTCATGATATAAAAAATACTCTCTACTTTCAAAAAAGAACAGGTTTAAATAAGGAATGGAACTAAAATATAAATTCCAATAAAAAACAAGCTCAGTCGCCCGAGCTCAGCGAGAAGAACCGGGAACTGCAGTGCGCTGTCCTTCCCGAGTTCCGCTTCGGGATCACAGGAAATCCGAGATTTTCTGGGAGTTGCGATGTAATCGCAACAGCACAGGATCCTTCTCGCTGTGTTCGAGAGGACTAATCTACAAAAATGATATTAAGAACCATAGATGGCACACGAAACACGGAATGAGGGAAAAGAAGATGTGAACTGCCCCTGGGCTAGAGACCCAGAGGTTTTAGTTTCCCGAAGATGCTTAACTTTCCTCTGCAATTTTTAGCAAGATGTATGTCATACATGTCACGAAAAAGATTGAAAACAAAAGTGACTGGGTAAAGCTAACACTGAACTGTAAGCTCGATGGCAGAATGAAGTAGAGGAAGAATGAGAATATGAGCAGTAGAAGACCCCCAAAAGCCATATTCAGAAGAAGCTTTTCATTCCGACCTGTATTTTTATGAGCTCTTGTCCCCTTGAAAGCTGAAAAGTTTCCTGTAAAGCCTTTACGGATAGAAGAAAACAGCCCGCCACGTCTGTTTGCATTTCCTGATTTTGGGCGAGAATTTTTCATTACAGGTAGAGTTGAGAACCCTTGAGACTTCAGATCTCCCTCATTTTCCCATATGTAGGACTCATCCTTTGAGCTTTCTTGCGGCTTTGAATCAACTTTTCCAAGCTGTACTGGAAAACCTTTCTTTCTTGAGCCGTAACCTGCTGTGATATAGATCTGCCCTTTTGTAAGCACCCTGCCTTCTTGCGGGATTCTTGCAACTGCGGAAACATATTCTTTTTGAAGCACATACGGATTATCCCTCAAAAAAGTGATCTGGCCTTTTAACTCTTCACTTACTGAAAGGTGGATATGGGTTGGAGATCCGTAATTTGTGACCAGGATTTCAAAAGTCTGCTCTCCGCCGGGATAAAGGGAGATCTCCATGTTTTCGTTTTCAAACTCTATTGAGTTTATTTCCTGACGGTTGATAATAACATTCTGGAATATCTGTTGCAAGTTTAACCCTCACATCAATTCCTGAGGTCAGGAGGAAGCAAATTGGGAATTCCCTCATCTATAGGATAATGCTCCTTGCATACAGGGCAGTAGAGAGTTCCTGAAATGACCTCTTCTTCGTTTTCTTCGACAACGTTCAGAATCAGGGCGCCCTTACATACAGGGCAAGCCAGAATATCCATAAGATCTTTTTTCACCAAAATTCACCGTTAAAGCCGCTTTACGATAGATGAGACATAATTTTACATTTAGCAGGGATAACATTATTTCTAATCCTCATTTTTTCTTCGTCCTGTGGATGTGAACTTTATCCCTCTATTTACGGTATTCAATTCATCTTCCTATTTTAATGTAATCTATATATTTACAGGCACTTATGGTTTGAAAATTATATCAGTTATATCGGATGTTACAACTTTAAGAATTAAAATGCAGCTTTTTCAAAAAGTTTATAAAACAATAACATTTGATAATTTTGAAGAATTTTTTAGATTAGCCGATTTTTATATAAGACAATCTGAATTAAGGAATAAAGAATCAGCGGGTTAATTATGAGAATCACGAATTTTGGGATTCATTCTTAAAATCAGAAGCCAGAAACGAAACACCGGCTAGTTCCAGAAGCAATAAAGAAAAGTGTGGGATATGAGATGAAACAAGAAATACATGAGAAAAGTATTGACACTGCAAGCCAGGCTATGCTCTGGAAAGCCAAAGAAGAAGGTATGGAGACTGTCTGGGATAGGTATGAGAAACAACTGCCTCAATGCGGTTTCGGACAGCTTGGAGTCTGCTGTCGGAACTGCAACATGGGCCCCTGCAGAATAGACCCTTTCGGAGAAGGAGCTGACAAGGGTGTATGTGGCGCTACTGCAGATATTATAGTTGCAAGAAATCTCCTGAGGATGATTGCTGCAGGTGCGGCAGCTCACTCCGATCATGCAAGAGATGCAGTGCTGACCTTTAAGAAAATGAGTGAAGGAAAAGCCGGAAGTTATAGGATAAGAGACGAAACAAAACTGTTATCCATTGCATTGGAGTATGGAATTGCTGTAGAGGGAAAAAGTTGCGAGGAAGTGGCAGCCGAACTAGCCCATGCACTGCTTCTTGAATTTGGAAAACAGGACGGAAATCTCCTGTGCACCAAGCGGGCTCCCGGACCAAGGCTCAAACTCTGGACCGAGCTTGGAATAGAGCCCAGAGGAATTGACCGGGAAATAGTAGAATGCATGCACAGGACCCATATGGGTGTGGACAACAATGCAACCCATATCCTGTTACAGGGACTGCGCACAGGGCTTTCGGACGGCTGGGGAGGCTCGATGATTGCCACAGATGTCCAGGACATACTCTTCGGAACCCCGCAGCCGAGAAGAAGCACTGTTAACCTGGGGGTACTTTCCAGAGAGAAGATAAACGTAATCGTCCATGGACATGAACCGATTCTCTCAGAAATGATCGTGGAGGCTGCAGAAGATCCCGAGCTTCTTAAACTTGCACAGGAAAAAGGTGCAATAGGAATAAATGTTGCCGGGATCTGTTGTACTGGCAACGAGACCCTGATGCGGCACGGGACCCCCATAGTAGGAACCTTTCTCCAGCAGGAACTGGCAGTGATTACAGGCGCTGTGGAAGCTATGGTTGTGGATGTCCAGTGCGTCATGCCGTCTCTTGGAGAACTTACTAGCTGCTATCACACAAAATTTATATCCACATCCCCAAAGGCCGATTTTCCCAATACTTTGAGAATGGAATTCCATGAAGATAGGGCTTATGAAATCGCAAAAGAAATTGTTAGAGCAGCCGTCGAAAACTTCCCTAACAGGATTCCGGAGAAGGTAAATATCCCGGAAGAAAAACAGGAGTGTATGGTCGGTTTCAGTGTCGAAGCTATCCTCAGTGCACTCGGCGGAAGCCCTGACCCTCTCATTGAGGCGATAAAAAGCGGGGCAGTTTGGGGAATAGGTGCCGTTGTCGGCTGCAATAACATAAAAGTAATGCATAACCACGGGCATGTCACCCTTGTAAAAGAACTGATCAAAAACAATGTGCTCGTGGTAACAACTGGCTGCAACGCAATTGCCTGCGCCGAAGCAGGCCTGCTTTTGCCGGAAGCCGCCGAACTTGCGGGCGACGGGCTAAAAACAGTCTGTAAAGCTCTAGGCATACCCCCGGTCCTGCATATGGGTTCCTGTGTAGATATCAGCCGCATCCTTCTAATTTCGTCAGCACTTGCAAACCGCCTTGGTGTGGACATAAGCGACCTCCCGGCAGCAGCAGCTGCCCCGGAATGGATGAGTGAAAAAGCAGTCAGTATAGGGGCTTATGTGGTGTCCTCAGGCGTGTTTACGGTGCTCGGAACTGTTCCACCTGTCCTGGGAAGCCAGGCAGTTACGGCCCTTTTGACAAAAGACTTAAACAACGTAGTCGGAGCAAGCTTTGCGGTTGAGCCGGACCCTTTCAAAGCCGCAGATCTTATGCTTGAGCATATTGACGAAAAAAGAAAGGCGCTGGGCCTGGAATCACGGAGATGATTTATAATGAAAGACGTGATGATCCGGCCCGAACGCTGCCTGGGCTGTCAATCCTGTGAGATTGCCTGTGCAGTTGCACATTCAAAGAGTAAGAATCTCTTTTCGGCTTTAGGAGAAAACCCGGCCCCAAAAAGACGCATTTCTGTGGAGTACCTTCCCGGCCCCGAAATCTCAATTCCGATCACCTGCCATCACTGTAAGGATGCGCCCTGTGTTTCGGTTTGCCCCACAAAGGCTCTTTCCCAGGACTCAATTACCAGCATTATAACCCATAGCCCGGAACGCTGCGTAGACTGCTGGACCTGTTCCACGGTTTGTTCTCGTTTTGTTTCCCTATATCAGTTAATTCTTGTTATGGGCTGCTGGACCAGTTCCATGAATCACAATCGTGGGGTAATCAGCAGGCAAGCTGAAGCAGGGATAAAATGCGATCTCTGCCAGGACAGGGAGTTGCCTGCCTGTGTTGAGGCCTGCCCAACACATGCCCTTGTTTTTACCGAGGTGAACGATATTTAAAGAAAAGCCTTTCAAATAGGATTTTGACTTAAAAACTTATTCTTTTTTCACTAACTCTGATAGGTTCTTGTCTTTATTCGACAATGGCAACTTTAAATAATGCCAGATATTCCGTTCTCATGTCGAAAAACAGTCTGTTATACAAAGGAGTCCTCTTTGAGGACTCCCTTGATAACTATCTTAGCAGAGAAAGCGCTTCAATTTGCCAATTCCTGCACTTCCTCTGCATTGACGATATTGCAAAGCACGTCGAGCGTACATTTTTAGGGCCCTCCTAAATCAGCGTGTAAAATGAAGATTAGAATGTTTATTTTATTGATAGGCGTATATTCAGGGCTCCCCCAACAAAGGTACTATTTAAAAACTAATATTTTAGCGAAATAGATGATATTAAGCTTTAAAATAGATAATCGAATTAAATGAAGGCTTTATTTTTTGGTAATTTATATTTATAATTGCGGCATCTGATTCCATTTTCCGTTATACGAACTTTGATATTAAGAATAGAGATTAAAAAGCTTTTAATCAGAAAATTGAGGGCATTTATTCCTTTAAATGGCAAATAAATCATTTATCAACTGTACCTTTATTGGGAAAACACTAATATTATATCTAATATGGTAAATAAGGCTTAATAATCCTTAAAAACATATCACTTTTAGAGGACCCTAATTTTATAACAAAAGTTGGCACTTTAAATACAGTATTTCTTCTATGATAAAATTCTTTGTTATGAAATGTTTCAGGAATCTTTCAGATGATAAAACCATTTATTCCTTTATAGAGGAAGAAGCTATCTTGCTCTCTTTTTCTGATGAAATGGTCAGATTAAACTTCCTTCTGGTTCTGAAACTTTATGGATTTGGGAATGAGATTGGTTTTGGGATGAGCTCTACCATTAAATCATGGAAGAGCAATACTTAGGATCAGTGGGTCATTGGGCACCATATCTATTTGGATGTATAATACTAAACCTATTAAATCCTCTGAAACAGTTTGAGTCTTGGTAATATTGCTGTCTAATGTAACTTCAATGTATGTCCCCGGTGCCAATTTAGTTGGAAATTGGCTACGTATATTTTTATCAGGAGCTGAAATATATGATTCATTAAATATAGAGGTGTTTTTTGAGTTAAATATTTCTATAGTAACTTCATGGCTTTTATTACCCCAATTATTTATGAAAAATGAATTACCGCTTTCTTTTGTGTCAGGAAGAGAGTAATGCTTAATAACAGAAGGTAAAACAATAATTCCTACTAACAAAAGGCATATACCTACAAATATGATTAGAAATCTTCTTCTTGGCATTTTAACCTCTTAATTATAATCAATCCAGCATATAGTTTACATATAATTTTTAAAGAGATTGTATACCTTTAAAAAAGAATTGTGTAATTATCTCACTTAGCTAAATAATTTTGATTTGATGATGAGATTAAAAATTACACAATTATTACTAAAATTCTTGGACTATTTATTGGAATCCCGCAATTGTATTATTATTCGTTACGATGTGCAATATATTGTTGTGACTAGAGTCTCCGTGGTTATTTAAATTAGAAAATTCAGGCTGCATGTAGTTAGGGTAAGTTGAGCCCATGAAAGGAGACCACATAGCAGTGTAGTAATGAGAAGATCCACTATCCCAGCTATATGCTTCACCATGAGTTGCACCAAAATTGTGTTCAAGTTCATGTGTTGTGAGAGTTATTTTTTGTACACTCAATAAACTTTTTTGGATTAATTCTTTATAAATTTTTAGTATGGTGTATGAAATGATACTATTTTTCGTAGTATTTTGAGTCTGAGATTCTTTCTTAATATTTGATTTAGGACTTACGCACTTGAAGTACCAAATCAACTGCAGTAGGCTTACAACTTTCTGAAATTCAAATTCTAAATATGATGGCTACTGTGCTTGATTTTGAATTTGAAGTGCGTAAGTCCTAATCTAATATGGTAATAAGGCTTAATAATCCTTAAAAACAGATCACTTTTAGAGGACCCTAATTTTATAACAAAAGTTGGCACTTTAAATACAGTATTTCTTCTATGATAAAATTCTTTGTTGTGAAATGTTTGGTCGTCCATTTGTATTCCGTTGTTATTATTTCACAGTAATCGTAATAACGTCTAGCCTCGTTCTTTTTCCGGAAATTTGGCGTTTGTAGAGCCATCGTGTTACAAAAGCATCAAAACGCAATCAAAAGTCGCGTTGGGTATTCTATTTTGAAAACACCAATCCTGTACCAGTGGACGATCAAATGTTTCAGGAATCTTTCATATGATAAAATCATTTCTTCTTTTATAGAGGAAGAAGCTATCTTGCTCTCTTTTTCTGATGAAAATGATCAGATTAAACTTCCTTCTGGTTCTAAAACTTTACGGATTTGGGAATGAGATTGGTTTTGGGATGAGCTCTACCACTAAATCATGGAAGAGCAGGACCTAGGATCAATGGGTCATTGGGCATTATATCTATGTCGATGTATAGTGTTAGGCCTATTAAATCCTTTGAAACAATTAAGGTCTTGGTGACACTGTTATCTAATGTGACTTTAATTTCTACTCCTGGTACCGGTGTAATTGGAAATTGGCTTTCTATAGTCTCTCCAGGAACTGAAATATATAATTCGTTAAATACAGAAGCGTTTTTTGAGTTAAATAATTCTACAGTAACTTCATGACTTGTATTACCCCAATTATTTATGAAAAATGAACTTCTATTTTCATTATTGGTTTCTTCTTTGTCAATAAAAGAGTTATGCCACACAAAAGAGTTTAAAGTAATAATAACTAACAAAAGGCATATGATCACAAATGCGATTTGAATTTTTTTTCTGGACATTTTATTCCTCAATTAAGATCTATCTAGTTATAATTTCATTGGTTATCGGTTAAGGAATCTCCTTTTTCTGTGTGCTATCGATTCTGGAGCAAAAAATAGTCCCAAATTTCTAGCACCAAAGTCAAAATCAATGTCTTGTTCCAATATTACACCAATGAATAATTTGGAAAACTGCTGTAGAAATAGGCAATTT
>NZ_JAVKPK010000050.1:0-27034 GCF_031461075.1 Methanosarcina baikalica
TGTAAAATAGCCAGATTTTTTGCAACGGAACCATACGGATCTTGCAGCTCGAATATAGAAGCCTGATTCGCAAGATAATCGTACCGAAATTGTCAAGCTGACTAGTGATTCCAAGATCATTTTCTATCATGTCTATAATCGATTCTACGAACTTCGCGGGGTCACTAAGAATTAACTTTGTTGAAGCCGGTAATAGATTGCTGAGAGCATCTTTTGTCTTCGGTATCATTATTTAGGCAGCCCAAATGATATATTTGAAAAAAAATCTATCTCGCCTTCGATTTTAGAGGTGAGATTCGCAATGAGTTCTACAGGTAAGGTAAATATCGGAAGTTTCGGGATCATTACCAATTATGAGGCATCTAAAGATTTTTCGTAGCGATTTATCCTGGAAAAACAACATCAATTACCATCTTTTAAAGGATTCGATTGGCAAACTCTTAATTGATTATCGGCTTCCTTTCAGCATCTATAACCTTTCATATTTTGACAGCCCTTACTTATGGTATTTATGCTACTCCATCCCATAAAATGTGAACTTGGCCAGCCACATCAGAAGACTCTAATCTCTTTTTATTACCATTCAATATTATGTATATTTGTGAAGTTGACTTTTCGCGTGGCAGTGTGCCATCATAGGGTACTGTTGAAATATCATTTAAGACTCAATTCCAAAGTTGTGTAAGGGAATATTTAGAAAAAGACGAGAAAGCGTTGCAAGAACACTAAACCAGTCACAACGCCGAAGGTGATTGATTTTGTACTTCAAGTGCATAAGTCCTATCAGCGTTTTGTCTCTTCCTCAAAATGCCTGAGCCGAAAGTTGAGCAAAAAAGCGGCGTAGATTACCAGGCCTGCAATCAAAAAAGAGGCTCCAGCAAGCAGTTCATATAAAAGGCCGCCAAGGATCAGTCCTGTGATACTGGCAAGGCCCCCGAAACTGCTGGCAAGGCCCTGTACCGTGCCCTGGAATTTCCTCCCTGCAATTTTTGATAACAGAGAGAGAAAGGAAGGCCACATAAGCCCGTCTCCAAGTGCGAAAAATCCTGTTGAAAGGTAGGTAAGAAAAAGGTTTCCAGGGATCAACAGTAAAAAGTTCGTACCAAGCATCAGGCTTCCGAAGATTATAAGGGTTGCATCCGAATACCTTTTTGAAGCTCTCGGAAGCACGGTACCCTGTACGATTACCAGCAATGCGCTCAGAACCGTAAAGTAAACACCCATTTGTGCAATGTTCCAGTTCAGGACTGCGATTGCGTGCAGGGGAAACGCAGTGTAGAAGATGTTGAAACCAAGAAAGATTATAAAGTATAGACCGAGCATATAGGGAATATTCGGAAGTTTCAAAACCTCCCTGAAGGTAGGTTTTCTTGTTTCACGCGTGGTTCTGCATGCCTTTATCTCATAGCCAAAGAATTTCTGTATGTTCTCAGTGGCTGTGGGCTTTTCAAGAGAACACTCTTTGTTTTCCGGGAGATAGAATATAATAAGTAAGGTTCCGATAAGCGAAATTACTATTGCGCCCAGCACAGGAGCTGCGTCTCCGTACTGTGTTACACTCAAAATTCCGGCAAGTGCGGGGCCAACTATAAACCCGAGAGTTGAGGAAATCGACATCTTCCCAAAGTTCCGGTTCCTATCTTTTTCTACGGTAACGTCTGCCAGGTAGGCATTGGCTACGGACACGTTTCCTCCGGTCAGTCCGTCAAAAGCTCGGGCAAAAAAGAGCACTGCAAGGGGAAGAGTAAAGGCAAAAGTTCCCAGGATTTTCGAATCTACTTTAAAGAGGGTTAAGACCGGAAGGAAAAGAGCTCCAAGAAAGATAATCCATGAAAGCAGGGTCCCTAATTGGCTTAAAAATAGGATTTTCTTACGCCCGTAAATGTCAGACCATCTGCCCAGAAGAGGGGCACCTATTAGTTGGAAGGCCGGATACATGGAACTTGCCAGCCCGTAAATGAAGGCATTGCCTCCCAGCCGGTTCACCAGAAACACCAGGAACGGGAGCACAATACTGAATCCGAGTGTTCCTATGAAATTGACAGCAAGAAGAGGAAGTAGGGAAATATTTTCTCCTTCATGAGGATAGGGACCGTCTTTCTGCTTTCTGCTTTCCTGATCTTTTTTCATGTTTCCTCAAGATCTATTCCCTGAAGCTTTTCCCTATCTATATTCAGATTTCCTTCTCCCTTTTCCACACCCGGCATCTTCGGCTTTCAGATAAAAGTTTGCTTCTTGATGACAGTTTGTTCTTTAATTTTAAGAATATCAGCCCAGGCTCGTCTCCCATACTTCGGACATTTCAAGTACTTTTCCATGACTTCTCAATACATGTTTCTGTTCATAGCCCACTTCTATTCAGGTGCTTCTCTTTTTCTTTTCAGAAGTTTTATGCTAGAAATTAGGATTCACGGTTATTTAATGGTATTTTCCCCATTCCGTTTTCAGATACAGGCATGCAAAAGCCCTGCTAAAGCCGTTACGTGCATGAAAAAGCTGGCATGAGAAGGCAAAAGTGAGAAAAAAGACAACAAGAAAGTTGCCTGCAGTCTGGCGCAGGCGGGTTTGATTTGAGGCTAGATTTGTTAGCCAGCTTATCGAATTAACCGTAAAGTAAAAAGAAATGTACAAAGATTCCTTAGAGAGTCCGATTATTTCGTTTTTACTACCAGCCCTTTAATTGCGTCTCCGGAGTACCAGACCAGAACCTCTAAACGTTGAGAGCATTCGCAAAAAGCTTCTTGCACAGAGACTTGAATACTAACATTTGGATTGTCCAGATGCCTCCAATCATCATCCACAAAGAGCCACAAACTTCTTGCACTGCCTGGAGGATAGGGCTCCAGTTCAAGCCAGTATCTGATTGCTACGCCAATATTCGCAGCTGCTTCGGAGGATTTATGACTTCCCGAGCTACTGGGCAACTCTTTAGGTGCAGTCGTAGATTCTGAAGAACTACCTTCCATTATTTACCCCTATTTAATCTGGTTACTGAGGCAATATATTCATGCCCGATTTTACCAATTTAATATATTATGTGACTATATATTTACTAAAGAAAATGTATTTAGAAACTAAAGTGAAGTAAGGTATATGCTTCTCCCCATTTAATTATTATAACTATGCCAGTTATTGCTTCTTATTTTGAGTAGAAAATTAAAAAATATTAACCTGACTGTGTCAGGTTACGAGCCTGAGTTCAGCTCTCAGATCCTGCAAACCTCGCTCTTTCTGAGCCAGTCGATATCAGACTGGTAAAGGAGCCTCAGGTCTTTAAGTCCCAGTTTCAGCATGGCAAGCCTGCTGACTCCTAGCCCCCAGGCAAGAACGGGCTCTTTGATCCCGAGAGGTTCCGTAACTTCTTTTCTGAAAACGCCTGCGCCTCCCAGCTCAACCCAGCCGAGGCCGTCAACATAAACTTCGGGTTCCACACTCGGTTCGGTGTATGGGAAGTATCCGGGGCGGAAGCGAATTTCTTCGAATCCCATCCTGTGGTAGAACTCGGCCAGCAGCCCGAGCAGGTCTGCAAAGGACATGTCTTTATCCATAACAACTCCTTCAAGCTGTTCGAATTCAGGAGTATGGGTAGGGTCAATTGTTTCCCTGCGGTAAGCCCTATCAATGCAAAAGGCTTTTACTGGAGGTTCGGGATTGTCTGCCAGGTACTTTACAGTGACTGCGGTTGTATGGGTTCTCAACACATTGCGCCCTGCAAGTTCCCTGTCCCAAATACCGCCCCAGCCGCAGGAATCAATATCTCCTCCGTGCTCATGCATTGCAGCTATCTTTTCCGGATATTCAGTAGGGAGCTGGCAGGTACTTCCCAGGTGGAAAGTGTCCTGCATATCCCTTGCAGGGTGGTCTTGCGGCTGGAAAAGGGCATCGAAGTTCCAGAACGAACTCTGAATTATTCCCCCTTTAATCTCGGTAAAGCCCATTTCAAGGAAGATCTGGCGCATCTGCTCTATAAGGCGCCTGTAAGGATGGATCTTGGCCCCATAAAGAGATTTAGGAGTGATATCGAGACGGTAGGGCCTGAATTTTTTCCCTTTCCAGGACCCGCTCTTCAGTAAATCGGATGTGAGTTGGGTAATTTCCTCTTCAAGGACAAGCCCCTGAACTGCAAGCGCATTTCCTGCATCAGTTATGGAAACAGTCCGGAATTTTTCTTCGTGCTTTATAACAAGTTTGCGCTTGAGAAGGTCTTTTACTGTCCCTTCGTCGGCTGCAAGATCTTCCAGGCTCTTTGCTTTGTCTGTGAAAGCTGCAAGGACTTCCTCATCTTTTCCTGCATGCGCTTTTCCAGAAGGCACCATTACCCCGTTTTCAATCTTTGCCCATCCTTTTTTTACAAGCCAGCCGGTTGCAATTCCTACCATCTGGGGAGAGAAAGAGTTCCTCAGCTTTTCAACTGAAGTCGGAGCTTTCAGGGTGTCAATGATCTGGCGCTCCGGAAGCCCGCTTTTTGTGTACTCTTTCCCTTCCTTTGTAAGAGAATAACGTTCAAGCACCTTTTCGGAAACTGTTACCAGCCCTTTTTCCTCAAGCATGAAAGCTGCCTGCATTGCCGCATCTACCTGCATACCTGACTTTTCTTCCAGTCTTTCGGGGGCTGCAGACCCCAGCTCCTCAAGGGCAAGCAAGACTTTTTTCTCGTTTATTGTGAGATTGTCCTGAATACTCATACGTAATCACATCCTGATATTCCTGAAAATATTAAGAGTTTGATAAATTTATAACTGATGAATTTCTTATAAAAATTATTTAGTAAAACTACTTTTTATAAATTATTTTATATTCATCGAGGTGTTCCCTTGCAAGTTCCCGCTTCTCCTGATGGTCTTTGAGGAACTCGTACATCTTTTCGGCTGCAAGCTGCTTGCATGAGCCGCACATCCGGGTTCCTGAGACGCATTCCTGCCTGATTTCCAGTAATTCCTCATCGTCCCCAAGCAGGTGGAAAAGCATAAGTTCGAAGACTGAACATTCATCGGGTTTTCCGCCCAGTTTTTTCTGTTCTTCCAGGGTCACACAGCCTCCGGTCTTTGCTCTCTTTACCTTTTTTGCGCCTTCCTTCGGGTCGTCAGTGAGAGCGATATAACTGTCAGGGATGCTGCTCGACATTTTTCCTCCCTGCAGCCCACTCATAAAGCGATGATAGGTAGATGCAGGAGGGATGAAAGCGTAGCCTCCGAATTCAGCGGTCACTTCCGCCACAATTTCCTCTAATATTTTCCTGGTAAGTTTCCAGACCTTTCTGAAAACAAAATATTCTTCATACTCGGAGAATTCAGGTGGTTTAATTTCATTGGCAAATTTGGAGCCCACTTCAATCTCGGTCGTAAAGTATTTCTTTTTCTCAGGCTGGTTTATTTGTAAACCAAGTCTTTCCAGGAATGGATAATTCGGAGTCTCGATTATGTCCAGGTGCTCTTCATAGAGTTTCACCTTCCCAGGAATACGTTTTTTAAGTTCCTGTAAAGCTTCCTTCGGAGCTCCTTTGCCGCGAACGCTCAGGTATTTCCCGCCATTTGCATTTTCCCTCTCCTCTACCCTGAACATACTCATCTTGCCTGCAAGTCCTCGTGTCAGCCGCAGATGAGGGTCCTGATCAGGGCCCACAGGGACTACAACGGGTTTTGGCCCTCCGAATTCTTCAAGCTGAGGCTGGAGAATATCTGCAGCCTGGGTTGCCACACTGATCATATGCGAGAGGTTTGTCTCTCCTGAAAAACCATAAATGGCGCTTAGTTCCGAGAAATTGACCCTGGCCCCGAGTTCAAATGCCAGGTCCTTGACGTTTTCACAGCCTGACTGGAAATAAATAAGGCCATCGGGCTTGAAACCGAGAGCGATAAGGCTTAATATGTATTCTTCTACCCCGATTTCCCTGCATTTCTGCCAGGAAAAGCCGCGTACCGAAAACGCCTCCCTGTCCGCAATCCCGACAAAAGCCGATGCTCCCATTTCCTGGTGCCAGATTATCTGGTCCATAACCATCTTGTGCCCGAGGTGGACCTTCCCTGAAGGCATAAAACCGTCCATAACCGAAAAAGGGGCACCTATCCTCATAGCCTCAGCAATCTGTTCGTAATCACGGTGCCCGAAGATAACTCTTCTCCGCATGTACATGTGCGGGGAGGGGATTTCAGGAAGCAAATTATCAAAAGGAGAAATCCCGAATTCTTCGAATAACTTGGAATAGTCATTAATCTCGCTTGAACTCCACGGGTCAAGTTTGGTATGCATAAAGTCCCTCATGGGCTGCCGGTATTCTGGGAGATGCCTCAGGCAGACAGCTTTCTCTTGCTGAACATAATTAAAGATATAAACGCAGTTCCAGCTAAATTGCTCTTTAAAAATACCTGCTCATATGTAAATGTTTATCTTCAAGCACCCACTTCCCGGAATTGACATTACTTTCCGACTGTATATCGCTCTTAACTCTCCTGATTCAGCCCGGGCTCTACTGAAAAAAAAAATCGGCTAAAAATAGGCTAAAAAAGGAGGTCTGAAAATACCAGAGAGAAATCACTACAAAAAGCTATTCAGAAGGGTTATTCCGGGTTATTTCCCGTAAACCTTTTCAAAAGGATAGGGCAATTTTGCTCCTGTCGGGATTCTATCTACAAACTCCAGAAACTCGGGGTCGTGCATCGGGGCCAGGTTTTTTTGCTTCTGAAAATAGGGGTAACTCCTGATTTTCTGCCAGGCCTCTTTTAAAGATTCCTCTTTGATGTTCCCAAAACTGAAAGGCGGATAAGGACCGGGTTTTACGTCTCCGTCTGCCGTTATATGCATCCAGCGCCTGCCTTCCATTGCGCCCATCATCTGACCTTCAAAATAAGTATTTGCAAACATACGCGGGCCGTCCGGGCTGGCGTTAGTCCTGTAATACATTTCAAGGATGCCTTTTCGGTCTTCATCCGTAATTACAGGTTCATTCCTGGTTTTCGGCATGGCTTCCCATATCGAGAACTCCTGGACTCCAAGTTCCGATGCAAGGGCGTAGAGGGCTGGAAGTTCCTGAAGGTTTGAGGGAGAAGCATGTGTTGTCATTACAACCATGAGCCCGGCTTCAAGTGCCAGTTTTATGGCAGAAACCGCTCTTTCATATGCTCCCCTGGACTTCCGGACAGCGTCGTGTTTTTCAGGGTCAGTTGAGTAGATGCCAACCATAAGGGAATGGAGCCCTGCTTCTTTCAGGCGGAGAGCAGTTTCTTTTGAAAAATCCGTCCCCCATGTGGAACAGTTCACTATAGCGCGTTTTTTGTCCACATAGCTGATAAGTTCGAAAACTTCTTCGCGCAGTAGAGGGTCATTTTCAGTAAATGTGATAATGAAAGTGCCGGATTCAAGGGCTTCATCGATTATTCTTTTTACAGTATCGGTGTCCAGCTCGTCTACAACCGTACCTGGTGGAAATCTCAAAGTGTTCTGGCGGGTAAGTTCAATGGATACGGTTTCAGGAATGTATTTTCCGAGAGAGATCTGCATCTCCGCAAAAATAAGGCGCTTGAAGACCGGGCTCGGTATTGGAGGGAGCCAGGCCGAGGCAATGACTCTATCTTCCAGTACGAGGGCTGGCTTTTCCTCCTTTAGGCGGGAGTTAATTTTTTTCAGGATAGGACTGAAGGCTGTTCTCAAGGGTCCGCTTGCTTCAAGTTCCAAAGTGTTCCCGATATGTTGAAGATTCACTGATAATCCTGGCATGGAGAGAACTTCTATATTTCTATCCTTCACTGGAATTTCAGGCACATTATTTTTTTCAGGAGTCATCTTTTTCCTCACAGGTTCCTGCTTTTACTGGTGGTTGACTGGCATATATTTAAAATCGCCCCTGCATTTTCTTGAGGCTGAACTGCAGCAGGCCTCTAATTAAAAATAGCTGAATAGCACCTGAAAGCTTCAAAAAGAGGTAATATCTGAATAATGGAAGTTTAAGCCCTGAAAATAAGGACTTCAGCTGTCCGGGCACGAGAACTGAATACGGAAGTAGTCGGCCTGGACTGCCTTAATGAGTCTAAAAAAGCTTAAACCTCAGACCCTCTCTGAGAAGGCGAGGTTTCCGCTGATTTTCTTTATTTTTACTTTGACCACGTCACCTTTTCCGGCTCCGGGCACGAAAACAGTATACTTGTCTATCTTTGCTATCCCGTCACCTTTGGACCCGACTGCATCAATCCGCAGTTCATAGATTCCACCTTCTTCGATGGCATCCCTGACAACCACATTGCTGACCTTTCTCTTTTTGACAGGTCTATGAGCCCCACAAGCAGAACATTTCAGGATAAGTACCCTGTCCGTCCTGACAAGCTGGGTGTCCGGGCGTTCGCATTCCGAACACATTACGTATTCGTCCACATACGCCTGGATGTTATCAGTAATCTGAGCTCTCGTAAACCTTCCCTGGAAGACTGCACGTGTGCCTTCAATCTTCCCTGCAGTCCCCAGCTCCCTTGTGAGATATTTCATCAGGTGGTCAGGGTCCCGGTTAAGGATATCTGCAATATTTCCGAAGTTATCCAGAATTGTGGTTTTGCCTTCGGAAAATAGTCTGGGATCAGGGATTACGAATCGAGCGTCAGTAGTCTCGGTTTCCGGCATTTTTGCCATTGCACGGTTCAAAAGCTCTTCGTAATCGTACATTATTATACTCCCTTTTGATTTGAACAATTTAACTGGTTACCGTACCAGTTCTGCCCCTTGATCGACAACGATTCTGCAAGGGGTAGGCAGCTTCTGTCCTGCATGCCAGAGAGCTTTCTTTGCGGCCTCGAAGTTTTGCTTTTCAACAGCCACTGTAAAGATCTTCTGCATTGCTTCTACTCTTGCTGCGGTACCTACATTTTTCCCAAAAGCCCTGCGCATTCCACTGGATACACGGTCAGCACCAGCGCCTGTTGCCTGCTTGTTTTCCCTGAGTACTTCGTGTGGGTAAACACGGAGTTTCATGTAAAAGCCCATCTTTCCGGCATCTGTGCTCAGGTGCCTGTTTGCTGTAATACGGGCTGCTTCAAGAGCAACGTGCCTTATCTGGCATCTTTCTTCTACAATCAGGGAAATTTTAATCGGGAAGGAGTTATTTGCTTTGTCTCCCATGTCATAGTGAATAACCTGACTTCCGGGAACACCGCCCATGTATTTTCGTCTGGTAAATGAGCGCTGCCTCACGTTTCTGTACATACTTCCTGGCTTTCGTACCATAAGTTTGATTCTCCTGAAAGATAATGATTTTAATAGAAATTTGTTGTAACGGATTGGTTTCCGCATATAAATGTTTGCATCATGTTCGCAAAAAACCCTTTAGCAAACCATTCAGTATGAGATATGTGCATATAGAGATACCTGCATGTATTTACATTTATCTGTAAACCGGCCCTGGTGGGCTTTAGCAGGCAACTTCTGCGTTCCCGTGCCCGTTGAAGGGGATTCGGGCTTGAAATTTTTAACCCCCGAAAGGTTATATATTTCGAGCGTATGTGACTTATCCCCTACTACTTAGTGGTTTATAAATTTTATTGATGGTTCCGGATATTTTTCAAAGAATCCTGCAAGGAGCCCAAAACAACCTGACAGCATCATGCTCCCGAAAGGCGCTGCAAAATGCAACTTTTCTTTAATTCCTTTCCTTATCTCGGAATCTGAAAGCTTTTCAAGTAATTCTCTTTTCGGGCCTGTTACCATTATAGATCTAACCCGTTCAAAGCCAGACGCTTCTTTTATATACGCACCGTGCCCTCCGTCTGCAAAAACCTCATCAAAACCAAGGCTTCCGTCGGCAAGCCTTATAATATAGTCCTGCAGTTTTTCCGGGCTCATGCGAGAACTGTGGTGCTCAAAGAGTGCCGTAATCCTGTTTTCATTTACAAGCGCTCCCAGCGTATGCCCGTTCCCAATATTAACCACAACACACGGCTGGACGGCTGCAGGGTCAGTCAGAGCCCCAAAGATAGCTGAAGGACCGGTATCCATGAAAACAGACCTTGTTTTCAGGTTTCCGACAGCTTTGAGAAGAGAATCTGCCTGGGCTTTCATGCGGGTAAAGGCTTCCGGGATTTCCTCTGGCCTGTACACGAAGTTTTCAAGTTTCCCTCCTCTTTCAATAAGTTCTGTGAAAAGTTCAAAGCGGTAGACTCTGTTGCTCTTCTCAGGGGAATTCCCATGATCCTGCACAGCCACAGCATAGTTTTCAGGCATGGGAACTTCAAAAACCGAAAGTGCGGATGAAATCGATTCCGGATCGAAGTCCCGCATAACGATATTCAGTGCACTTCCCTCGCATGCAAGTTTTTTTGCCTCTTCTTCGGATACTATTCGAATCCCGAAAGCTTTTACTTTTTCTATACTATCATGGATGGTCAGAGCAGCCTTTTCAGTAGCATACACCGGAAAACCTGCCTTGAGATGAGCCCTGATAGCAAATGTTGAAGGACCTCCTCCCATTATGGTTCCGGTAATTACTATTGGAATCCCTTCTCTAGTCGCTTTCCGCACCTTTTCCGCAGTAACCTGGGTGGGAGCAGGCATAACCATAAGCAGGCTATTTTCCACTTCTTTTTCCGAATCAAAGAGCAGGATGTCCTGTGTACCTGTACCTATATCCGCTGCAAGTATGTGCATACCCGAGCATTGGCTGATAAGCTATTAAAACATAGGTAGGCAAATAGAAATAAAGAGAAAGCCGGATAACAGGAATCATAAAAAGAGAAAACCGGGTAACAGGAATCATAAAAAGAGAAAACCGGATAAAAAAATAAAAATGGAGCGTGTTGTTTTCATGAAAGAATCCACACCTGAAATTCACAAAAAAGAAGCTAAAAAGTCCTTTTCTTTTGCCTTAATCACAATTTCGACTTCCAGGTATGAAAAATATGGAAATCCCTCCTTACCTGAAGAAGCTGAAGACCTTTCAGGAAAGGCTATGAAGGACCTTCTTGAAGCCGCTTGCCATAAAGTTTCCTTCTACAGGCTGGTTTCCGACGAGAAAACCTCAATTACAGATGCAGTTTTTGCCGCCCTTGACAGTTCCACAGATATTGTAATTACAAGCGGAGGTACAGGGCTTGCACCAAAAGACCTTACAATCGAGTCAATAACCCCAATTTTTGAAAAGGAAATCCCAGGCTTTGGAGAGCTTTTCAGATACAAAAGCCTTGAAGATATAGGAACGTCGGTAATCCTGACCCGGGCTGTAGCAGGCGTGATTAAAGGAAAAGCGGTATTTTGTCTGCCGGGTTCGCCAAATGCCGTGAAACTGGCTCTTTCCGAAATCATCATTCCCGAAGCCGGTCACATTGTCAGGCATGTGAAGGAATAAACATCTATTCTTTTTTCGTATCCTCTTCAAATTCGAAGGAGAATTTTCCAACTGAAAAAATATGCAACAATTTTGTCGTACAGTTTAGAAGTTGAATATTTCTTCGGAGTATGTTTTTAAAACGTAGTTAAATTCTTAAATTTTCAGCACATGTGTGAAATTTACTTTTTCCCCACAATTTGAAGAGGATATCTTTTTTCCCTTTGTGATCTTAAGTAACCATAAAACATCATTTCTTCCAGCATACTATCATATAATCCTATCAAATTGGCTATAGTGATGTTGAAATAAGGATGAGCAGTTCCTAATTTATATTCAATTATGTCAAGAGAACGCTCATAGAGTTGTAGTGATTCATTAAGCCTTCCGATTTTATGATAGGTGTCTGCGAGATTTCTTAGGTTTGTTGCAACATCTGGGTGTTGTGGACCGAGTTCTGCTTCAAGGATTTGCAGCATTTCTTCATACAGAGGGGTAATTAATTGCCATAATGCTGCTCTGTTGAACGGATCTGATGCCGGAATAAACCAATTGAGCAGATCTTCTGCTTCCAGCGATTCTTTTGCATGGTAGAAGGCTTCGATCAGGGCGGTTTCGTGTTCTGAGGTTATCGCCTTAATATCGATACTGTTTAACTGGTTGCTGTAATAGGCACATATGAAGCTATGGACTTCGTTTTTTAACTCGTGATCTTGGTAAGTCTGCAAGCTTTCTCTCATGAGTGGGTGTAGCAGCAGTTTGCCTTCAGTTTCCTGAACAAATGAGAATCTGTTCAATTCTGAAAATGCTGTGAGGGGGTAGCCTGTCTTAAATTCCTCAATTAATGCTTTGAAGATATCTTTATTCCAGAAACGAGGAGTTGAAAGAACTTTTAAGGTTTCTTGTTCCGGGATACTCAAATATACCATAAATCTGTCAAAGATTTCACTGCGTGTTCGGGCAAAATTGTCAGGTACTGGAGAACCTGTCTTTGCGATTTCGATGTATGTATCAACCGCAAGTTCGAGATAATAAGGAACGCCTTCACTGCCCTTGAGAATTACCTTTTGAATCTCCTCTTCTTTAATTCCACAGCGATTCAGAAAATCAAGGGCATCTTCTTCGGGGAGTTTTTCGAGTTTGTATTGTTCAAGATAATTATTCCAATCTCTGTCGACTTCATTCCAGCGGAGTTCCTCCCTTCCGCAGATTACCCACAGGGATGATTCAGGTAGATTTGAGATAAGTTCCCTTATCCATTCGTCTCTCGCATTAAAATTTCCTTGCCCTCTATCTTTTTCCCACAGGGCTTCATATGTATCTATAAATAATACTGCAGATTTTGAATATTTTTTCAGATAATTATTGAGATCCTGCGCCCAGAAATAGGGCAAAGTTTCTTCAATTTCCACAGGTTCTTTTTCGGAAAGTTGTTTAAGTTCTGCTTCTCCTCTCTTTTTCCACCATTTTCTGAGGGAGTCGGGGCCTTTTTTAGTAATCTTGCAGTAGTAGGTACCACCTGAAGATAAGGTACCTGCTCGACAGCTCCAAAAAAATCGTCAAGAGCATCATCGCCTTCAAAAAGCAGGTAGTTTTCTTTTCTTAAAGGAATTTCCGGATTTGCCTTTTTCCAGTAAATAGCATGTGCAATTTCAAAAGCAGGAAACTTTATTTTTGATTTGCTTTGCAACTCATTTTTGAGGGTCACTAAAAAGGCGGTTTTTTCTCTGTGCTTGTCCAGTTGCAGATCAATTGAAGCCCAGATAAATTCCTGTTGTTGAATTGAAACCCAGGTAATGTCTTGCTGTTGATTTTTTAAGTTATATTTTTCTAAGTACTTCGAAAGTTCTTTTCTTAAACTTGTCTTCCCAATACCGGCTACCCCATAATAAACCAGGACACTGAATTCTTTTTGTCCAATATTATGTACAGCTTCTTTAAAGGTTTGAATATGACCTTTTCTATCAACAAAAGGATATTGTTTAAAGTGATCTTTTGGGGTAGGTACCATGTAATCCCCCTGGAAAATGGTCTCAAAATCGGAAATCTTCGGTTTGTTGAAGTATTTTCAACTTGTCCTATATTACACTGCTGAAATCTTTCAATTTCAAAAATCCGACAAATGAAGCCCATTAATAATAAGCCGGAACTTTTTCAGAATCTCGATTGTAGAATAAATGGAGCCTTTAAACGCCTCTTCCATATCATTTTTAATATATCTTCCGTCTTTATACAAATATATGATAATTCTTCATGCAGGAAGAGTTGGAAAGCAGTTCTTCTTATGGGGTGAAAGCCCGGCTGAGAAGGAAATTCCGGTTGTTCGGCGGGGGAGAAAACCTAAAAACCCGACTGTAAAGCCTTATATTTATGATTCGGGTTTTGAAAACCTGTCTTCTGCTTTTGAGTTGTTGCTGGGCAGTCCTGGCCGGAAAGAGATGGAGAAAATTAACGTCTGGATCCCGACGATAGGCGGGAGTCCGGTTCCTTCCAGCCCTCTTGTTGCTGAAACCCCCGCTTCGAAAGCCGAACTTTTACTGGCTCCCTGGACCGTTCATGCATATCCTCTGGAAGCTGAAGAAACCCTTGTTCTTCTCTGCACCTGTATGGGAAAACGGGTTTTAGCCCCGGGCATAATTTCGGGAAATGACCTTCTCTGGTGGGCAGATGCCCTGAAATTTGCAGGCTCGCTGGTAGCAGGACAGAAATATTTGCCTGGCGTCAGGGGTGAAGACGGAGAATACAGAGCTTTCTGGGAGCCCGTATTTTCCGGAGAAGATGCGGGAGAGTTGGCAAAACTTGCAAAGCAAATGCCTCCTGCTGCAAGGGCTCTTGCTCCTGAAGCCTCTGCAATGCCGCCGGAAATGCCTGCGGCTTTAGTTTCAAAGCAGTTTATCGAAGCTTCTCTTGACTGGATAGTCCGATCCGAAATAGGGGAAAAAGAGCTTGCAAAAGAGATACGCAAAGGAAAATCCTTTGACAGCGTCCACGATGCCTGGGTTTCTGCCCTGAAAAGCCCCGACGGACTGATCTCTGGAGATGAAAAAGAACTTCTGCAGCTTGCGGCCCGGACCCGCGAATGGCAGCGCCCCCTCACTATCCTCACTACTTCCCCTTTCAGGTTCTGTTTCCGGCTGGAAGAACCGGTTGAGGACGAAGAAGCCGAAGAAGCCGAAGAAGCCGAAGAAACCGAAGAAAAGGAACGGCTTGCAACAGTTGATGGGAAAAACGAAAATAAAGGCGAGAGAGAAGAAACCAAAAGAAGCAGGGAAGGAATAGCTGATATCGAAATCCCCGGAGGACTCTGGTACGTCCGCTACATGCTCCAGTCCTACGAAGACCCAAGCCTCCTGATCCCTGTAAAAGAAGCCTGGAAGCCAAAAAAGGGCAGCCCGTTAAAAAGATATGATGTGAAAAACATTCGCCAATTTCTGTTATCTTCCCTTGGGCAGGCTGCCGGTATCAACGCAGGAATTGCTTCCAGTCTTGAAGCTCCCAACCCGTCAGGATATTCTCTTGATACGAAAGAGGCTTACCGCTTTCTGACTGAAAGTGCAGTGAATTTAAGCCAGGCCGGTTTTGGGCTACTGCTTCCTGGCTGGTGGACCCGTAAAGGTACAAAAACCCACTTAAAAGCCCAGGCAAAAGTTAAGGGCAAAAAGTTGCAGGCCGGAAACGGGCTTACCCTCGATAAAATCGTCAGTTTCGACTGGGAAATAGCCCTCGGGGACAGGGTTTTAACAATCAAAGAACTGCAGGCTCTCGCAAAACTCAAAGCTCCGCTTGTGAAGGTCCGCGGGCAGTGGGTCGAGGTAAACGATGCGGAAATCCGGGCTGCTCTTGAGTTCTGGAAGAAAAATCCCCATGGGGAAGCAAGTCTGCACGAAGTCATAAAGCTGGCTGTGGGAGCTTCCGAAAAAGCCGATGGTGTGGACTTTGAAGGGCTCAATGCGACAGGCTGGGTTGGAGAACTGATCAGCCGCTTAAAGGACAAAACCGGATTTGAAGAGCTCCCGGCTCCGGACGGTTTTTCAGGAACTCTTCGGCCTTACCAGTTCCGAGGCTATTCCTGGCTTGCTTTTTTGAGGCAGTGGGGCATAGGAGCCTGCCTTGCAGACGACATGGGGCTTGGAAAAACTGTCCAGACTCTTGCTCTTATTCAGCATGACCTGGAACAGATTGAAGAAGAGGTTGACGGACGTAAAGCCCCAAAACCTGTTCTTCTGGTCTGTCCGACCTCTGTTATTAATAACTGGAAAAAAGAGGCTGCCCGCTTTACACCTGAGCTTTCGGTAATGGTACACCACGGTACCAGCCGGAAAAAAGAAGAAGAATTCAAAAAAGAAGCCATGAGTCATGCTATTGTTATCTCAAGCTATGGACTTTTGCAGCGCGATGTTAAGTTTTTAAAAGGGGTTCCCTGGGCCGGGATGGTACTTGATGAAGCCCAGAATATAAAAAACCCGGAAACTAAACAGGCAAAGGCAGCTCGGACTCTTAAAGCTGAATACCGCATAGCTCTTACAGGAACTCCGGTTGAAAATAATGTTGGAGACCTCTGGTCCATCATGGAGTTTTTAAACCCTGGCTTCCTCGGCAGCCAGACAGGTTTCAAGCGGAATTTCTTTATTCCCATTCAAGCCGAAAGAGATCAAGAGGCTGCAAGGAGGCTAAAAGAAATAACCGGCCCCTTCATCCTGCGACGCTTGAAGACTGACAGTTCGATCATCTCTGACCTTCCAGAAAAAATGGAGATGAAAACCTATTGCACACTGACAAAAGAGCAGGCTTCACTCTATGCTGCAGTCCTCGAAGACATAGAAGAGGTGATGGAAGAAGCTGAAGAAGGCATCCAGAGAAAAGGCATAATCCTATCTGCCCTTTCAAGGCTCAAGCAAGTCTGTAACCACCCGGCACAATTTTTGAAGGACAACTCAGGAATTCCCGGAAGGTCAGGAAAACTTGCAAGGCTTACTGAAATGCTGGAAGTGGTTCTGGAAAACGAGGAAAAAGCCCTTGTCTTCACTCAGTTTGCGGAGATGGGCAAAATTCTAAAAGAGCATCTGCAGGCGAGCTTCGGCTGTGAAGTTCTTTTCTTGCACGGAGGGGTTCCCAGAAAGCAGCGGGACCGGATGCTTGAACGCTTCCAGGAGGGAAAAGAGTACCTCCCAATCTTTATACTCTCCCTCAAAGCCGGAGGCACGGGACTTAATCTTACAGGAGCCAATCACGTTTTTCACTTTGATCGCTGGTGGAACCCCGCTGTTGAAAACCAGGCAACTGATAGGGCATTCCGTATAGGCCAGACAAAAAACGTTGAAGTGCACAAGTTCATCTGCGCAGGCACGCTTGAAGAAAAAATCGATGAGATCATCGAGCGTAAAATGCAAGTTGCAGAGAACGTTGTCGGAACAGGCGAAGCTTGGCTGACAGAACTTTCCAACGAGGAATTGAAAGATATTCTTTCTCTCCGAGAAGAAGCGGTAGGTGAATAAAATGACAGCTTACTGGGATGGTTATGGTCATTATGAGCCCACAAAGCCAATTGAGGTCAAAGGAGGAATCAAAGCACAATCCAAACGTGGAAGCTTTGCCCAGAGCTGGTGGGCAAAACGCTGGGTCAAAACCCTTGAAAGCTTTAATATGGGGGCCAGGCTGAGCCGGGGAAAAAGCTATGCCCGCAAAGGCCAGGTAACCTCCATAAAAATAGATGCCGGGCTTGTAAGGGCCAAAGTCCAGGGTTCAAACCCCACCCCCTATTCAGTAACTATAAAAGTTCGGACCCTGAACGGTTCCGAATGGGAACTCCTTGCAGAAAAACTTGCCTTGAAGCCTATTTTTGCAGCAAAGCTCCTCGCAGGCGAGATGCCGGAAGATATCGATTCCGCATTCAAGGAAATAGGCCTGTCCATTTTTCCTGAAACGCTCGACGACCTTGAAACCGACTGCTCCTGCCCGGACTGGTCAAACCCCTGTAAACACATTGCAGCCGTCTATTACCTGCTTGGGGAAGAATTTGACAGGGACCCTTTCCTGATCTTTAAGCTAAGGGGTGTGGACATGGATGAGTTTATGTCCATTCTCGGAAAAAGTTCAGGCCCGGAAAACCTAATTGTATCAGAAGCGAGGATTTTTTTGGAAGGTCCTGATAATGAGAGAAGAACCGAAAAGGAGGTTGAAATAGCTCCTTTTTCCCCTGAGCTACTACCCCTTGATCCAGAAACTTTCTGGGGGAGACTTCCTGAAAACCTTGAAGAGGAAAAAAGCCCCTCTCTTGAGACTCACATCCCTCCGGTCCCAGCAGTCCTTCCAAAAAGGCTTGGAAAATTTCCCTTCTGGTGTGGCGAAGAGGATTTGCTTGAAGTGCTGGAAGAAATCTATAAAAAAGCTTCATCTGCAGGGATGATGATCTTCCTTGGAGAGCGTAAATAAATGCTCTTGCAGATTTTTTGAATGGAAGAGCCAGGCAGGCCTGATTGCTCTCCCTGCCATCTTCTTTGCCTTTTCGTGGGGAGGCAAATCAATATTTTACATAAATGTGATTTGCTATTTCCCTGTCCACAGCATATCGCGTCTGGTCCATTTCAAAGAGGTATGACGGGGATCTTCTTAACAGAGTAACAGTCATACCTGGCAGGATGCCCATCGCTATTAGTTTTTGTAGAATTCCCGGGTCCTTTGTTTCAAGGTGGGATATCTTTCCGGTCTTTTTAGGCTCCATTGAGGAGAGAGTTGTAGTTTGCAGGGGTATTTGTGAGTTTTCGATTAACATTTGAAGAACTTCCTTATGGATTGTATTATCTTTGCTTCTTTTACAAGTTCATAGCCGCAGTTAGGACAACATTGCTTGTTGCAGTTGTTCAATTTTCCACAGCCGGTACATTTCATTTCGTCAGCTTTTTCAAATTCATTTCCGCACAGAGGACATTTCACAGGCTCACCCCCAGCAATTTTAACAGGTTATTTACAACAAAGCCTGTAAGAAACGCAAACGGGAAAACAAAGCCAGAGATTAGAAGGGCTGTTTTTAAACCTCTTTCCTTTATTGTCATCATGAACTGGGCTATGCAGGGCATAAAGAGGGTCAGAGTGACTGCTGCAACTACAAGTTGCACGCCTGTTAATAGCCCGGAATCATTCATTCCGTAAAGTCCCGCCGCTCCGAAATCTCTCCTGAAGAAGCCGAAGAGGAAAATTTCAGCTGCATCAGGAGGCAGGCCTATCCATACTGTAGGGTATTCCATTATTTTCAGGGCAAGGGCAAAAATGCCTGTGAGTCTACCTATCCAGATTATAATACTTGCCACGACGAACAGAGGCAGAACTTCCAGAAAATACCAGTGCATCCTTGAGTAGGTTTTCACTAGTATGTTCGAAAGTCTAGGCCTCCTGAGAGGGGGCATTTCAAGTATGAATGTCGGAGCTTCCCCTGGCAGGACTTTGGAAGCCAGGTAACCTATCAAGATAAACTCAAGCCCTATTACGCACGACCAGACAAGCAGTCCCTTCGGGCTTCCAGAAAGAATTGATAGAATGACACCTAACTGTGCCGAACAGGGAATTGCAAGAGCCAGCAGGATACTTGCAATAAGCCTTTCCCTTTTTGTTTCAAGGGTTCGGGTGACCATCGTAGCCATTGTAGAACAACCAAATCCAAGCACCATAGGAATTACTGCCCTTCCACTGAGTCCTATTTTTTTGAACATACTATCAAGGAGCAGGCTCAATCTTGGAAGATATCCCGTATCCTCTATAATAGAGAACACAAGGAAAAAGGCTCCTACAATCGGAAGAATAAGGGCAATTGCATATGTTACGGCCTGGGTAAATATCCCATATTCCCCCACAAAAAGGTCCTGCAAAGCCGGGTATGGTACAATGGATATGAATTTTGCAGTTACCAGGGGATTTATGTATCCTCCGAAGATCGTGTTTTCCAAAAAGTCAACAAGGGTCCCGGCTGCAAAGACACCCACGAAAAGGTAAAGCCCGAAGTACAGGACTAGAAACAGCACAGGTATTCCCAGCACAGGGTGGACTAGAATACTGTCTATTTTATCGGAAAACTCGATATTTCTTGTTTGCGTTTTTCTTTCTTCTCTCTTTCCTGCTTTTTCTCTTTGTTTTTCAGATTTTGTTTTCTCCTGCGAAACGCAGGTATAATCTTCTTTTTTTCCAGTGTTTTCCTGTGCCCTTATTATCCCTGCTTCTTCACTATTTATTTCTCTCCTATCAGGCATCTCCATTACCCGTTCTACTATGCCGTTTACACGCTCCTGGCGCTTCAGGGTTAGCAGATAGGAAAAAGGAACTTCAGTTGTTTTTGAGGCAGCTTCTGTAAGCTTTCGGATTTCTTCGTAGTTTTTTTTGCTGCCTTCTTTCTTATTGCAGGACGCTTTGTCAGCGTTAAGCACATATTCAAGGGCCGTCGTGTCTCCCTGGAGCAGCAGGAGTGAAAGAGCTCTTTTTGAGATCCCGGCTTCTTCTACAGATTCCAGCAAAATTTCAATTTCTGCAAGGTAAGGTTCAATTTCGGGCCCGTGGTCGATTCTTTGCGTATTATCCCCGGGGATAAATTCCGAAATTGTAACTTTAAGTTCCTCTATCCCTTTTCCTTCACTTGAAATGGTTCCGACAACCGGAATTCCCAGGGATCTGCTGAGTTCATCTATGTCTATTTTTATTCCTCTTTCTTTAGCCTCGTCCATCATGTTCAGGACAAGGATCAGAGGAAGCCCGGCCTCATGAAGCTGTAAGGTGAAGGAGAGCATGCGCCTGAGGTTTCGGGCATCCACCACATGGAGGTAAACTAAAGGTTTTTCATTAAAGAGCAGGAGCTGAGAGACTCTTTCTTCTTCACTTACAGGGAGCAGGGAATACATTCCCGGCGTGTCAATGATTTCATATTCTCTTTCTCCGATCCTTCCTTTTCCACGGCTAATCTCTACTGAGGTTCCCGGATAATTGGAAACTAATGTATAGCTTCCTGAGAGGGCATTAAAAAGGCTGCTTTTTCCAACATTGGGGCTTCCGATAAGTATGACTTTAGGAAGACCTTTTCCTGGAGTACATCCCTTTTTTCCGCGACAACATTTCCCTTCAGGACAGCTAAGTGGCAATTTCATACGTCTACTCCCATTTTTAGGCATGCCTAATCTTTTGATTTAGTCGCATTTAGGCATACCTAATATTTAAGGTTAATGTAGATAGATCGCTCTCTCAAAATTAAGTCTGAAAATTAGATTATTTAAAAAAAGTATTATAAATCAAAAAAAAAACCTTTAAATCATATTTAAGGGTCAATGATTTGCTTTCAATGAGTTCCACCATCGTAAATTGATGCATCTATAAAAAGACCGTCAAACTCTCCTGCTTTGCGTCCAGAGTTTACATGGTCATTTATTCAGATTTTATTTCCCTGCACATGTCCCTGTAATATTTGAAAAGCTCTTCTCCCCATTTTATTGCCCCATGTTCGAAACTTATTATATACTGGTTATCAAATCTGTCGTTTTCGTTGAACAGTCCTAGAGTCATTATCCTGTCAGTAGAAGCAATAACCGCAGGTATTTCTATTCTTTTATTGTCCAGGATAAAGAGACTTGCATTTTCCATTTGGAGGAATTCTTTTCCTTCTTTTCTGAAATCATCTACAAGCCGTAAGTATACAGCTTCACTCATGATAAGGGAAATTTCGATGCCCTTTCTGGCAAGGCTGAGAAACAGAGCCGGAAACTGAGGGTGAAAATAAGAAAAAAACATATAGATGCAGCTTGAATTCGAAAGATGTTTTACAAACTCAGGGTTCAGATCAAAAGTATAGCTGAGGTCCGGTTCTATGAGGCGGTAATCTCCAAGATTCCCGATTCTTTTTATGAGGTAAGGGGGAATAGAAGCGAGTTTTCTATTTGCCCAAAAATCTTCATTTTTCTCAAAAACTGCCAGAGTGTCAAGGAGAGGCTGCATTTTCTCTACAATGGTTTCTCCTATCATGCTGAGCCGGTACACTCCGTCTTCATGTATTACCAGGTCCTCTTCTTTCAGTTTCTTTATCTGGGGAAGAAGAGCTGTCCTGGGCACCTGAAGTTTCTCAAGTATCTCTTCAATATTTCTCGGGCCTTCTTTCAGGAGCAGAAGAAAATATTTTCTCTTCTCTGAAAACAAGATAAGGTCAAGCAAGCCGGGATTCATTTTGCAGTCGTCGTCCTGAACTTATGAAACGGAGGTTAGTTCACTGATTCCGTTTTTTATAACCCATAATAAGTGACTGCTAATAAAGGTGTCGAAATTATTTGAAAACTTAGTTCTGCTCCTTATTAAATTGAGCAAACAGCCATAATTTAGTGAATCTACACGTAGAATCCCTGATATAACCATTATTTAATTTGTTGAATAAACTGGCAAGAACAGATGAGTAAAAAGAAATAATGTGAAACTTGAAAAAGAAAACTAACTGATTACCTTTCGGGTTACTAGGAAACGTTGATATAGATGCTGATGAGAAAAGGAGAAACCTGGTTCAATGGTAAAGAGCTTCCAGGAGGAGACAGTTCTTTTATTATTAGCTGCAAATTTCTCATTATCGATTATAATTATCGATTATAATTATCGATTATAATGTAAGATTCTATAATAACATGGAATACTATTATAATAATATGGTTATTTCATGATTGGCAGCATGAGTTATATAAATATCAATGCGAGGAAGGGCAATGGAGAAAGAAAAGTTATACCGGTTGAAATCCGAAGCAAACCAGATTTCCCCTATTCTTAATATCGGGAAGAATGGGATAACAGACACTCTCATCGAAGAATTGAATAAACAAATAAAAGCTAACAGGCTTGTAAAGGTAAGGGTACTGAAAAGTGCTGAAGAAGGGAAAGACTTAAAGGCTATCGCGGAAGAAATTGCAGACGCCACAAGGTCTACACTTATAGAGGTACGCGGAAGGACAGTAGTTCTGTACAGATAAAAAATTCAGGGCGCAGGAGCGATCTTTTCCCCTGGTTCCGATTTTTCAGCAAATTTTTCTAATAAGAAGCCTGCCTTTTATTCAATAAAAGTAACTTCCTGTCTTTTAAAATGAGGAATAAGGTTTTTCTGTAGAATACCTGTAATAAGTTAAGACCCATAATTACAGGTCTGCTTTAATACAACATTATTATATATTTCGTTAATGTTGTGTAAGTTGTCATATTGTAAAAGAAGCGTAGAGCTACAAAAATTTATTCGCACAAAATTTACGGATATTTCACTATTTCAGGTTAATTCCCCCATACTTTACTCAAAATTATCGTAAATGAATTCAATTGTCGTAATGGATTCAATTGTCGTAATGGATTCAATTATCGTAATGGATCCAATTATTGTATATACATTTATAAAGTGACTGGAAGTTCCTTTAAACGGTTGAGTCGGGGTATTTCTCCTTTTGTTTTCAAATAAATCAGGGCAGAGCAAAACCCCACCCTCCGGAGAGATTGTTATGCTTGAAGATGAATATCAACTTGAATTTTTCAAAAACAATGGATTTGTCCGGAAGCAGTGTCAGACATGTGGCAAGTTCTTCTGGACACGTGACCTTGATCGAAAGACATGCGGAGATGCGCCCTGTGATCCTTATTCCTTTATAGGAAGCCCGGTATTTTCTAGGGAATTTGATATCTCCCAGATGCGTGAGTATTACCTCTCCTTCTTTGAGGAAAGGGGGCATACAAGGATTGATCGTTACCCTGTAGTTGCCCGCTGGAGGGATGACCTTTATCTTACCATTGCATCCATTGCAGACTTCCAGCCTTTCGTAACCTCAGGGCAGGTTCCCCCACCTGCAAATCCCCTCACGATTTCCCAGCCCTGCATTCGCCTGAACGACCTGGACTCGGTAGGCAGGAGCGGCCGCCATCTTACAACCTTTGAGATGATGGCACATCATGCCTTCAATAAAAAAGATCACGAAATTTACTGGAAGGAACATACTCTGGAACTCTGTGACGAGCTCCTGAACTCACTTAAGCTAGATCCCTTTGCCGTAAGTTACAAGGAAGAACCCTGGGCAGGCGGAGGAAATGCCGGACCCTGTGTTGAAGTTCTTGTGAATGGGCTTGAGCTTGCTACCCTTGTTTTCATGGACCTGAAAACCGACAAAAAAGGCGATATCCTGGTCAAGGGTGAGACTTATTCGAAGATGGATAACTACATCGTGGATACGGGATACGGGCTCGAACGTTTTGCATGGGCTTCAAAGGGTTCCCCTACAATTTATGACGCACTTTTCCCTGGCATAGTGAACGAACTCATGGGGCTTGCAGGGCTTGAGCATGAACTGGATAACTCCGAGTATGCAAATATCCTGGCCCAGAACGCGAGGCTTGCAGGGTTTATGGATGTCAGTGAACAAGCAAACCTTATGGAACTGAGGAAAAAGGTTGCTTCAAGCATCGGAATGACCGTGGATAAACTCTCGGCTATAATGGAACCCGTAGAAAAGGTCTATGCAATTACTGACCACACACGCTGTTTGACTTTCATGCTGGGAGACGGGATCATTCCCTCGAATGTCAAGGCAGGATACCTTGCCAGGCTTGTACTCAGGCGGACTTTACGCATGATGGGCGACCTTGGTATCAGGACCCCGCTTTCCGAGATTGTGGATATGCATATAAAAAATATGCCAGAGTATCCCGAGTTCAGGGAAAATTTCCAGGTCATACAGGACATCCTGGAGTCTGAAGAAGAGAAATTCTGTAATACAATGGAGAGAGGCCGCAGGATCATCCAGAAATCAGCATCTCATTTCAAGAAAACCGGAGAAAAGATTCCTTTATCCCAGTTAACTGAACTTTATGATTCCCACGGAATCCCTCCCGAGATGGCAAAAGAAGTAGCAGCCGAAATCGGAGTAGACGTAGAATTCCCTGACAACTTCTATTCAATTATTGGTGAACTTCATAATAAGGCCGAAGAAAAGGAAACAGAAATAGTCCCGTTTGCAGACCGGCTTAAGCATCTCCCCAAAACAAAGCGCAGCTTTTATGACGAACCCACTCGCCTGGAATTCGAGGCTGTTGCGCTGGACGTCTTTGACAACCATATAGTGCTGGATAACACCTTTTTTTACGCTGAAGGCGGAGGGCAGCCTGCAGATATGGGAACAATCACTGCAGGGTATGCGGTGTACAGGGTAGTGGACGTCCAGGTTTACGACGGCGTAATAGTACATATAGTAGATAATCCGGATGGGGACCTTGAGATCAGCAAAGGTGACATTGTCACAGGTAAAGTGGATGAAAGGCGCAGGATGGCCCTTGCCAGGCACCACACGGCAACCCATATAGTAAACGATGCAGCCAGGAAAGTTCTTGGAAAACACATCTGGCAGGCTGGTGCCCAGAAATTTGAGGACCATTCGAGGCTTGACCTCTCGCATTACAAACATATATCTCCTCAAGAAATTAGGCAAATCGAGCTTCTGGCAAACCGCACGGTCATGGAAAACAAGCGTGTTATTACAGAATGGATGCCAAGGACTGAAGCTGAGCAGGAATATGGCTTTGGGCTTTATCAGGGTGGAGTACCCCCCGGAGAAAAGATCAGGATTGTAAAGGTCGGAGACGATGTTGAAGCCTGCGCAGGTACTCACTGTGTCAGTACAGGGATTATCGGTCCTATCAAAATCCTGAAGGCCGAGAGGATCCAGGACGGTGTGGAAAGAATTGAGTTTGCAGCCGGTGTTGCAGCCGTACGTGCCATGCAAAAGATAGATTCGCTCCTGACCGATTCCGCAAAAACCCTGAGCGTACCTCCCGAACAACTTCCAACAAGCGTTGAACGTTTCTTCGGGGAATGGAAAGACCTTAAAAAAGAAAACGAAAAACTCAAGGAGGAGCTTGCCCGTTCCAGGGTTTACAGGCTGCTGGAAGATGCTTTTGAGTTTGCAGGCCTTAAGGTTATTGCCGAATTCATTCCTGAGGCTGATTCCCTTGAACTCCAGAAAATCGCCACTGAATTCCTGAAACATGAAGAAGTGGTAGCTCTTCTTGCAAGCGATGCTGAAGGAGTTAAGATCGTAGCGTCTGCCGGACAAAAAGCCATAAACTGTGGAATCAACGCCGGCAACCTTGTCCGCGAGATGTCGAAAATTGTAAGTGGAGGCGGAGGCGGAAAGCCTGCCTTTGCTATGGGCGGTGGAACTGATCCCACAAGAATTCAGGATGCTCTTGCCCGCGGACTTGAGCTCGTGAAAGAAACCTGCAAGGAAGTATGAGGGGAGCCTAAAAAATCAAATGAATCAATAAGAATTGAATGAATCAATAAGAATCGAATGAATCAATAAGAATCGAATGAATCAATAAGAATCGAATGAATCAATAAGAATCGAATGAATCAATAAGAATCGAATGAATCAAAATAAATTGAGAAATCAGTAAAAACTGATACCGGGCTTTTAAAGCCCGGCTTTTTACCTTTTTGATTTTTATGCTATCCCCAGTTCAAACTTTTCCAGCCAGCTCTCTTTTCAGACTTTAAAAGCTTTTTCAGTCATAAAAGTATCATTCAGTCCTTAAAAAGAATTTCACAGAGGATTGCAGTCCCGCTTTTTACAAAAAGGTGCACTGTCTTATTTCCTTCAAGGCCTTTTTCAACCTCGTTTCGGACTTCCCAGTAATCTTCGGGCTTCACGCCTGCCCTGAGCACTACACTCCCAACATTTCTACCTTTCAGGAATTTATTGATCTCCTTTGGCTCAAAGGGGCAAACCCTCAGGACCAGATAATGGTTTTTGATCATGGATTGCTTCATCAGGGCATCAGAGGTGAGCAAAAGCCTCTTTTTGTCAACTTTGAAGAGTTCGAAAGACCCCATAATGGGTCCTACCAGCTGTATCATGGATTCTACGAGTTCAGGCAGCAGCCCTGCTGCAACCACAGAAGGTTCAGGTTCATAGGCGCAGAGTTTCATCCTCTCAGTTTCCTTTATCTGCGGGAGAGGCCCATCTTTCGGAACCAGGCCTTCGCCTGCAGGAAGAGCTACAGCCAGTCTGTCATACTGCTTCAGCCAGCCGAAGTAAAGGGTCAGTCGGTTAAGCTGGCCGTCCAGAGAGATGTACTCTTTTTCGCAGTCAAAAGGGATTCTTTCAGGCGGCATCTGAGGAGGAGCTTCAAAGGCGAAATTTCCTGTCTTTTCCCCATAAGCAGACAGCACATTGGGAATTCCGGGTTCCAGACTTGAGACGCGCCTTTCATTTTCTTCTACCGGGCGGAAAGGGTCTGAAAAAACCACATCAACTGCCGGGATCTGCTCTATAACTTTAGGGTTAAGGGCGTCTCCGCAAATGAATTTTACATTATCAAGCCCGTACATCTCACAGTTCTGCTTAGCATATTCTATTTTTTTTGGGTCAATTTCCACTGCGTAAACGAACTCACATTGCTGCGCAAAAAAGACAGTCTGCCCCCCTATCCCACAGCTAATGTCAGCCAGAGTCCTGCATTTAAGGCGCTGCGCCCTGTAGCGGGCAATGGGTTCAGGGGTTGCAAAGCGCAGGCTTTCCTTGTCCCCATGCAGGGGCTTCTCAAATTGCTTTTTCCTTGCCACATCGATCAGGAAATAGTAGATAGTTTATGGGATTTAAAGGCAACTGAAAAGGAGGAGGTGAAACTTCTCTGCAAGCGCTCGCTTGATCCGCGCTTTGGTCAAGACGAAGACTGGTTAAAACTGCCGGTAGTATTACT
>NZ_JAVKPK010000051.1:0-26642 GCF_031461075.1 Methanosarcina baikalica
CAGAAATAAAGAGTTAACTCTGTTTAGTTAACAATGCCTATTTTTCATATCCCTCCTTAGTACTGAATTTTATTCTTTTTTCATATATATTCTTATTTTCATCATGCTGTAAACACTACGTCTACCCTTTCCACATCCCACAAAGACCCCAACTTTTCCGTAATATCTTCTTTTATTGCGGACGCAAACTGGTGGTCTGCAGGCAGGTCTATAACTACCCTCACTACTCCGGCTTCAACACTTGTTTTAAGAATAATGTTCGTGCGGATGATATCAAGGCCGGTAAGAGGGTTCATGACGTGCTTTAACCTTTGCCTGACAACTTCTTCGGTTGTAGGCTCTTTTTCGGTTACAAGCCCGTGTTTTTCCTCATAGTCCTTGATTGCGGCACGCAGACCCTCAACTGCAAGTACGGAGCAGTGGGCTTTGATCGGGGGAAGTCCCCCAAGTTCTTCAGAAGCTTGTTTCCAGGTTATTTTCTTTGCCTCATCAAGGGTCTTTCCGCGTGCAAGGTCTGTTATAACCGAGGCTGTGGCAATATTTGAAGCACAGCCGTAAGATTCGAATTTTATATCCTCAAGAATCTTCGTTTCGGGATTGACCTTAATATAAACCGCGACCATATCTCCGCAGGCCGGGCTTCCTTCAAGGCCTTTTCCGTCAGGATTCTCTATCTTTCCCACATTGTGCGGGTTTCTGAAATGTTCCAGCACTTTTTCACTGTAAGGAAACTTCATAGTCTCACCTTTCTCTCAATCTCTAGCTTTCTTTTCCTGTTCTTCTTTTATCCGGCTCTCTCAATCTCTAGCTTTCTTCTCCTATTCTTCTTTTATCCTGTTTCCCCTTGTGTTATCTTTCCACCTTTTTCCGTTCATTTCCTTGCAAGGGGGCTTATTTCCCTGAGCCTTGTCACGATCTCATTCATGGCGTCAATTGCCGCATCAGCATCTTCCATACGGTTATAGCGCCCGAAAGTAAAGCGTACCGAACCGTGTGCTCTCTCATGGTCTCCCCCAATACCCCTGATAACGTGACTGGCTTCAAGAGAGCGGCTAAAACAGGCTGAACCCGTGCTCACTGCAAAACCCTTCATGTCCATATGCAAAGTTACAGATTCGCCTTCTACATAATGGAAAGTTAGATTTGCATTTTGAGGCAGGCGCTTTTCCCGGCTTCCGTTGAGGGTAACATCAGAAATCTCGGAAAGGGCTTTCTCAATTACCCGATCTCTCATGGCTTCAATCTTTCTGGTTTCTTCTTCGGTTACAAGGTCCACAGCTTTTGCGAAGCCTACGGCTCCGGGAATATTTTCTACCCCTGCCCTCATGTTGAACTCCTGAAAACCTCCGTCCATGAATTTATTTATTGGAGTATTTTTCCGGATATAGAGAGCCCCTATTCCCCTTGGGCCATGAATCGTGTGAGCAGACACAGTAATCAGGTCTACAGGAATTTCCTTCACATTGAGGGGAAGCCGGGTAAAACTATGCGTAGCATCCGTATGCAGGAGCACATCTTTTTCTTCACAGATTTCTGAGATAACCTTAAGATCCTGGACAGTTCCTATTTCCTGGTTTCCTTGCTGGATCGAGACAAGAACTGTTTCTTTTGTAATTACTTTTTTTAGTCCTTCAAGGTCTGCAAATCCCTCTGCATCCACATCCAGGAAAGTTACGTCGAAGCCCTGTTTCTGGAGAGCCTTTGCCGTATTCAGTACAGGGAAATCTTCAATATTCAAGACGACAATATGCTTGCCTTTTTTTTCCTTAAGAGCCCATGCGACTCCTTTAAGTGCAGTGTTGCTTGATTCCGTGTCACTTGAAGTGAATATAATTTCCTCTGAGTTTGCGCCGAGTTTTGAAGCTATGCCTTCACGGGCTCGTTCAAGTCCTTCTTTTGCGTCGATACCCATGGAATAGCCAAATTCAGATGTCGCTACTGCATAAGTATCAAAAAAATAAGGTTTCATTGCTTCAAGTACCTGCTCATCCAGTCGGGTGCATGCAGCATTGTCAAGATAAATCATATTCTCAAATATTCTTCTCCCTCCCCATATCAGATAATAAAATCCTAAATTTTATAGTTAAAATCTCAGAGTTCCCCTTAAATCCTGAGAATTTTTTGGATTAAAATCCTATAGTAATTTAGCTGGGCATATTAGTTGAGTATAACAGATTCAGAGTCGAAAACAGGTCCGAGTATGGAAAAAATCTGCTTTATTGTGACAACTCGAACTCCAAAAGCTCTTCAAGACTCAGATAAATAGAGTTATATTCGCATCCCTTACATCAGCCTTTCAAGCGGGGCAACATTGGCTTTGTCCCTCCTTTGTTTGACCATCAGCCTGCCAAGTCCCAGCATATTCGTCTTGGACAGTGGCCTTTTTCAAGCTCTCCTTTCTTCAAGCGCATTAACCCCCAGAAGGTACAGTATATGGAGGCTTCCATGCCTATTTCCAGGGCTCCGTTCCCGATTATAAGCGCACTGTATACTTTGTCCATATCGCCGCTATGCAGGACGATAACCGTCTTTTCCCCCATTTCTTCTCTTTTCCCGGCTCATCTCCAGATCTTTATCTCCCACTCTTTCCCATCTTCTTTATCTTTAATTCCCAACACTTCGAGTCCCATTGCCTTGCAGGCCATAGGAATCTCTTTCTTTGATGCCTGATGCATACCCTTCACAATAACAAGATCCCCCGGAGAGTCTTTCTTGAATGCTTTTCTGCACTCTATCAGCGGGACCGGGCATGTCTGCCCGCGGACATTTATTCCATTTCTGCCATTATTCTTACCCCCCAAAGTAAGAGAAACGGGAGAGTTCTGACAACAGTTCTGCCTGCTACATTTCCCTAAATTCATTATATTCCAAAAAATATATTATCGTTTCGGATTGAAAATATTATCCGGGAATTTACCTCTATCCTTATTAGGGACGGTTTTTCTTCTCAAAGTGCTCTCCTAATCTTTTCTGCAAGTTCTTCCAGATTGGTAGTACCAGGCTCAGTCCATACTATTGATTTTATTCCTCTCCCGCCGTCTCCTTTCCTCCTGGGAATAATATGTATATGCACATGAGGAATTTCCTGGCCAGCAGCTTCTCCATTATTGATACCAATATTGGATCCTTCTGCCGAAGTTGCCTTCTCCACTGCAGCGGTAATTTTCTTTGCAACTTCAAAAAGAGAGGCAACACTTTCTGCATCCATAGCCGTAAAGTTACTGAAATGTTTTTTAGGAACCACCAGGGTATGCCCTTCGCTTGCCGGGTAAACGTCAAGAAATGCAACAATGTCATCGTTTTCATATATCTTATTTGAAGGAATTTTCCCTGCTATTATTTTGCAAAAAAGGCAGTTTTCTGTCATATTATATCCCTGTAGAGTTTTAGGGGATACACTTATATCAGGGTTCTGTTTTTCTTAATCCACAGCTTCAATTGTAAAATTATTACGATGTATAAGACTCCCTTATCTGACAAAACGGAGAATTAGTCCGCTTGAGCGAGCAAAGCGAGTGAAACTGACCGCGTGCTGTTTCACTGCAAGTGAAACTCCCAGAAAATCTCCGATTTCCTGTGATCCCGAAGCGCAATTCGGGAAGCGAAACTCGGGAAGCGAAACTCGGGAAGCGAAACGAGTTAGCTGTAAATACTTTATCAACTTTTATATTTATCAGGAGTGAGATCTACATGATCGGTTATATCGCAGGTGCGCTGACAACTATAGCTTTTGCCCCTCAACTTCTAATGGCCCTTACAACGAAATCCACGAAAGACGTATCTCTTATGATGCTGCTTTGCTCTACTTCAGGCATGCTTCTATGGGTGCTTCATGGTATACTTGTGAGAGATCTCGCACTGGTAGCTGCAAACAGTATTTCCTTTGTACTCGCCTTCACGCTTCTGGGACTCAAGCTTAAGAATGATTACGCCTGTTCGAGGTTTAAGTTCGGTAGAAAGTTTGGGGGGTCCAAAAAGAATTCTTTTTCTCCCAGAAAGTAAGGTGTGGAACGCTCAACTATATATAAGGATAATTTAATTAAATTTATTATAATAAATGCGATTTGTGTTTACTTCAAGATCGGGGGTGTAAATGATGGCTAGAGTCTTAGTTGGCGCACTGATAGGTATGGTCTGTACTTTTATTTTCTATTTCATTCCGGGTGTAAATGTTATAGCTCCTCTGCTGGGAGGCATTCTGGGAGGCTACTATGCAGACGGAGGTTTTGGAGGAGGCCTTGAATCCGGGGTTCTGATGACCGTTTTCATGATTATTCCGGGTTTTCTTTTTGGAGAAATCCTTGGATCGATACTTAGAAGTGCTCCTGTTCTCGGAGGATTCGTAGCAGCTTCTGTATTTATAATAACAATAGTTATCGTAGCTCATACCGCTGTTCTAGGTATAATTGGCTCGGTAATTGGGGCCATCCTGGCTGAAAACAGGGTTTCCTGACCGTGTAGTTTCACTTCCAAATTTAACGCCTGAAAAAGATCCGGTTATGGAATAATCTGTTTGCCTGACTGATTATAGAACTTTCAGCTAACACATGTTTGTAATTCTGAAAAAGTATCGCTCTGGGTATTCAAAAAAAAACATAAAAAAGTCGTGAGCCAAATGGTGGAGAGCCTGAATTACCCGGCAAAAACTTTGCTTTTCACTACTTTGAATTCCAGAAAAATAGAGTTATGAAGAAAAAGTAAATCTTTTTAGATCTTTTTCTTCAACACAAAGAATTCTACAAAGATCAAAAACAGGGGCAGAGAAATCGCCATAAGTATTTTTGCCTTTCCCATAGGGTTTTTGATTACGCCGCCCACGCCTGTGTTTCCTTCAAAGATGCCCGTTTTTTCTTCATCGCCCAAAATTCCCGAAGTTTCCTTTATTTTTTCTTGTCCCCTAGCTTGCGGTTTGTTTTCCTCATCTGCGGTATATTTGGTTATTGCAAAGCAGGAGAAACCAGGCGTTTCCGATTTAAAATAAACGTAATTCTTGTCTTCTCTAACTTTTTTGGTGTAGAGAGGCTGCCAGCCTTTATCGTACCATTGAAGAGTTATCAGAGATTGATTTATATTATTCTCTTCAATCCATGCTTTTTCAACTTTAAACTCTATTAATCCATTTTTTAAAGATGCAGGAAGTCCTGCTCCATTATCCCCTACCCAGATATTCACATGTTTATATATCCTTCCAGGGGGGAGTTCTGGGACAAAAACAGATTTATTTTTGAGTACTTCTACAATTGTCGTTGTCCTCTTAAATGTCTTTTTCGGATCAAATTCGACATTTATAATGCATGTGGCATTTTCCACAAAATCAAACTTGGCGTGATAACCACTTACAATATGCCTTGTGGAAAGTTCCTTGGCATCTATATTGCTTACTGGCTCTTTAGAAGTACTGCCGCTTCCTGCACTGCTGCTCGAGGAACCGGAACTTCCGTCTCCTGCACTGCTGCTCGAGGAACCGGAACTTCCGCCTCCTCCGCTTCCGCTTGAAACAGTTTCTTTAGAGACGGTTGCGGTTTTTGTGAGTTCATTATTGGTTTCATCACTTTCGGATATGACACTTCCGGCATCTACGATTGTTTTTACTTCTATTTGCCCTTCATTTCCAGGAGTCCAGAAGAAAGTGCCTACTTTGGTTTCACCTGCTGCAAGTGCTGGTACAGGTATTACCCCGGCGTAATTTTCATTTGTCCCATTGATATAGTACTTAATTTCGCTGCTCTCCAGCGCTGCAGAACCAATATTATTCACTGTTACTGTAAAAGTTACATTTTCCCCAGGATGTGGCTCGTCAGGATTCAGAGAAATCGATTCTATTCTCAGATCCGGAAACGTATGATTTATGTCTATGACTTTTGAGAATTCGTTATTGTTTTCATTACTTTCACTAACTGTCCACCCGGAATCTGCGAGCACTGTTACACTTATACTTTCTTCATCTTCAGGAGTCAGCGAAAAGCCTGCATTTGTACTCGACCCTATTGAAAGTTCGGGGATAGGGATTTCTCCTCCTGAAGCTCCGTTAATACTGTATTTTGCAATACTACTATTGGCAGTTGCTTCTCCCTGATTCTTTATTTTCAGGATAAAGTTCAAAGGCTTTCCGATTTCAGGTTGTGTCGATGATTCTGGATATATGTCTTCAATTATTAGGTCCGGAAGTGGCTCCCCTGCTACTACTACCGAAATTTTTTTCTGACTGTCCTCTACGTTTTCTAAAGATGCTTTTATTATTACAGTTTCTTCTTTATCAGATGTCTTCCAAATGTGAGAAACTGAAGTTTCTGATCCCCCTTCAATGCTCGGGACTTCTTCTTTTTGCTCCACTTCACCTATTGTATATATTATATACGTTGGCTCTGAGGTTTCAGTTCCCACGTTCTTGATTAATGCATTAACAGTTACCTTGCTATCAGGCTTCGGATTTTCAGGGACCGTCGAGAGGCTTTTTATTGTGAGATTCGAAGATGTTTTTTTTGCCACTAACACTTTAATCGTTTTTTTGCTGTCTTCCACAGTTGCCGTTATCTTTACTGTGCCTTCTTTATCTGGAACCCAAGTAAACGAAACCAATGAGCTGGCTTCCGGATCTATTTTTGGTACTGGTATAGTTTCTGGGTCTGCTTTCCCTATTTTATACGTTAAGTCTGTCGGCTCTGAGGTTTCAGTTCCCATATTCTTGACTAATGCATTAACAGTTACCTCGCTATCAGGCTTCGGATTTTCAGGGACCGCCGAGAGGCTTTCTATTGTGAGATTCGAAGATGTTTTTTTTGCCACTAACACTTTAATCGTTTTTTTGCTGCCTTCCACAGTTGCCGTTATCTTTACTGTGCCCTCTTTATTCGGAACCCAAGTAAATGAGACTAACAAGCTGGTTTCCGGATCTATCTTTGGTACTGGTATAGTTTCTGGGTCTGCTTTCCCGATTTTGCACGTTGCGTCTGTCGGCTCCGAGACTCCGGTTCCCTGGTTTGTTATTGTTATTGTAATGGTCACAGCTTGTCCGGGTTCTGGATTCTGTGGATTACACGAAATATCCTCAATTATCAGATCATTAGTTGGATCTACGGGATCCGTGTTTTCTCCATCTGCAGCAGATGCCATGCCTGGGATCATCCCAGAAATTATTAGCAGTATCAATAATACAGAAATTGCGGAACTAAAAAAATAGGCTTTCATTTTTATCAGCCTCCACCCCTACAGCCGTAAACCGAAATTTCCGGTACGTCAGTAGCTTATTGATATAATCGTACTCCACGCAAAATCCTTGCTGTATAAATTTTTAATGTTTTCTATTTAATGTTCAAGTCTCTTAATTCAGATTCTTTCCTAAAGTTGTCCGGTAGGGTAAACACTATTTAATCCCATTTTTCTTTTTATATATCCCATTTTATTCTCCATATAAAAAAATCTCTGTTCTATTCCCTGTAGTCAGTTCTCTATAACTAAATTTCTATTTTTTTATGCCGGTTTTCTTATTCAAGGCTTCGATTTTTATGATTTAGTGATAAAATCCTCTATATAAACATTTATATTTTTTCTAAATAATTTTCCTGGATCATTTTTGAATAACTTAAGCCGAAATATTGAAAAATTGCAGTGTAAAAACAAGATAAAATCAATAAAAAAGTGAATTATAACACGCAAATTTCATAAAGTAATATCTACAAAAAATAACACATAAATCTCAAAAGTAAAAATACAATGCAAGAAAAGTTTAGACAATCAGGTATTTTCTGTCTTTGATTTGAATTTTGTTATCTACACCAAGTATTCCGGCAATCTCGATACCCTCACTTCCCACTTCTGCAAGCTGAGTGTAAATTTCGGCCCTTGTTATATATTTTTCAGTCCTTGTTCCATCAGCTTCTTCTATTTTGATAGTTATTTCTTCTTTATTGTGTCCTTTTGCCAGGCACTCCTGAACAATCACACCATACTGCTCGGCAATTACTTTTAGGCAATCAAAAATCTGGTTGGTGGAGACTGCATCCTCTTCGTCAAGGAGGACTTTCGAAAGGGTATAAATGCGGATATTCGTCTTGAAATAAGCCTGGACTTTTTCCGGAATTCCTGCCAGGTTTTCCATATCTATAAAAGCTTCAAGTTCTTTATCGGCGGTAATTTCCCTATCATCCTCATATACAAAATATCTGTGCTCTCCGCCTTCAATCCTGAACTTTCGGTTTGCTTTTTTGTTTTCAAGGGTTATGCGAATGCTTTTCTGGGTGTCGTATTCCAGGAAGCTTACAAGAAACTCGGATAGATCCTGCATTTTTATTTTTTCTTCTTTCCTCAGGATGCCTGTCCGTGTCCAGCCTGGCAGGCTTAAGTTTCCAAGAAGCTTTTCTACTGTCAGGGCTTCTTCTGTAAACCCGAGTCTGTAATGATACTGTAGCCCCGAGACCCACCCTTCCATTTCTCCTGAAATACTGCCTGTAGTGCTGAAAAGTTCAAATCTTTTTTCAGCTCCGTAAACTCCCGAGATTAAAAACCTGGTAAGAGCTTCAAGTATTCTTCCCTCAAATTTTTTGTACTCATGAGAAGTTCCGTTTTCTACTTTTGTATACTCGGCTTCGAGGACTTCCTTTTTTTTCCCGAGGTTCTCACTGCAGGTTTGCAGGATTGCATTGGCGCAGGGTATTACATCCTCAACATCAATTTCATTTACTAATTTTCTAAGCAATATGTCTAGCTTCTCTTCAAAATTATTCATTCCGTCTATTCTACTGTTCAATTCGTTGAGTGCTTCTTTATGCTTGCACTTTATTTCGATTATGGAATTTTCCAGAGGGATTACTCTGGAAGTTATATCTAAAAATGTTTTCAGATCCTCAATGAAATCCCGCTGTACAGGTAGTTCCGTAGAGTCCTGGTAAATATATTTCATAAAAGCACCCTGGATAGCTTAACAACCTTTCAAATATTCTATGACCTATAGCTATATAATATTTTATCCACGGTCTTCCTCAATTTTCAAAAAAAGTCTGTTTTCTTACGCGAAGATACGCCTTTTACTTATACTTTCTCTGAAGTGACCGGGCCCTTCCCGGCCATCTCCATAATTAAAGAAGGACCTTTCGGACAGGGTCCAGAATCTCATTTATGTATTTTGCGGCTGAATTTTTCAGGTCCATAGGGTGTATGCTTTCTGCTACAAAAGCACTTTCCATCTCTGCGTAACTGGTGTATGTTACATTTCCACCGAATTTTTCAGACCTCTCGATAACAACTGTTTCGTATCTGGGGAATATGTGGTAGCGGAATAAAGCCAGGATCGAATTTTCTTCCGTATCTCCTATCTTGCAGAAGGCTTTCTTAAATTTTCTGTATATTTCTTCTTCATTATCGTCCACTGATATGAAATTATCTTTTGAAGAAGCCATCTTGGTCCCATCTAATCCTAGGAGAATCGGAGTGTGAATGCAAGTCGGTGTCTCGAATCCGAGGCTCTTTAAGTTTTCACGGGCAAGCATATGAATTTTCCTCTGGTCAATGCCTCCAACCGCGACATCAACTCCGAGCATGGCAATATCAACAGCCTGCATAAGGGGATATACCATTTGGGAGACGGTTGGGTCATCCATAGCACGTCCAACTTCGTCCATGCTCCTGCGTGCCCTGTTAAGAGTCACTGTCCTCGAAAGTTTGAGAACATTTAACATATACTCTGCTCCCAGCTGGTAGTCTGACCCATAAACAAAATCGGTCTCTTCTTCATCAAGCCCGAGGGCAATAAAGCAGCGTCTGTTATAATCCGCAGTCTTTCGGACCTCTTCAAGTGTGCCCTTTCTATTGAGATAAGCATGTACATCTGCAAGCAGGACAGTAATTTTGAATCCGGCTTTTTGCAAATCGATCAGTTTGTTTACTGTAAGAACGTGTCCCATATGGATTTTCCCGCTTGGTTCGTATCCTACATAGGCACGGGGAGCTTCTTTTTTGTTAAGAAGTTCTTCAAGTTCTCTTTCGGTTACAATTTCCTGAACATTTCTTTTTATAAGTTCGAGTCTGTCCATTGCCTCTACATTCCTTTCCTTTTCTTACTCTCAAAAACTTAATTTCTATTAATAAGTTTCTCTAAAAGCGCCATACCTTCTTCTGATTTAAAATTAGGAATTTCCTAGTTCTGGATGACTTTTCTGCGTAGATATTTCATCTCTTTACCAAGTACGGGATTAAAGCCAGAAATTTCATATTTCTCTGTATAAATAATAATTTCCCTCCTCTGCCAGGCAGGGAGTGTCACAAGGTCGATTCCTCTCTCAAAAAGCATTTCGTGGATTTCCCATTCTTTTTTCCTTTAAGGTGTTTCGAAGCCTCATCTTTATCCATTCCTTCCACCTTCAGGGTATAATAACCCCAGGCTGCCACAAAATTGCGCCAGGCTTCAGGCCGCCTCCAGTGAAAATACGCAGGGATATCCTCTCTTTGAAGAGCAACTATTCTGGAATCAAAAGCCACAAGTTTTTTAAGCCGCAGATTTATCGTAAGTGCGCTTCCCAGAAAGCTTGCTACGATTGAGTCAATTTTTTCCAATCTCCCTTTAAAAGAAAGTTCCATGAAGAGAAAACTGATTTCATCCGAAAAAGTGTAGGCATAGAGAGGGCTTAAACCACTTTTCTTAATAAAAAGCTCAGTAGTATCCGCTATTGCCCGGGCGAAGGCTTTATCATAGGGTTTTTTAACTCCCAGGCCCGAAAGCGCATTTTTAAAATTCCTACCGTCAGCGCGCACAACCACAGGAGGGATACAGCGCATTTCAGCATAGATTTCCCGGTTTCTCATGTACCTTTCGAGATTTTTTTAATCCTCTTTCCTCTTCTTGTATCTCTGGATGACGTCTCTTACTATAATGATATCTGCTGCCGTTATAACCCATCGGTAAGGAATAATTACGCCTCTGCTACTCAGGTCAAAAAGTTCCCTGTTAATATCCGAAACAGCAAGTCCGGTAATTTTCTGTTCCTCTACATCAATCACGAGGTCCTGCAACTTCCCTACATAAACACCAGTGTTTGTGTATATGTTTAAACCAAAAAGCGATGTAAGTTCTGCGCGCATTATATCCCTGCTTTGTAAATTAATTTTAATCTTTCTCTTAACCTTATATGAAAAACATACTTATATATCTTACATATCTTACTCTTTACTGACTTATATCTAATTATTAGTTTTGTATCATATTTTCAGGTAAAAACGGATTTTTCAGTCAGTTATTATAATAAATCTTCTTATTTAAGTTAGCGAGAGGTAAAGGTAGTTTAGCTTTCTTAAATTCTTATCCAATATTTTATGTAGAAAAGGCAGCTTTAGTCGCATTAAGTTTTTCGCTCTGATTTGCTCAAAAAGAACATCTTTATTTACTATTATCCTATAACTATTCAGAATTTAAATTATTACTCTTTGTGAATTTTTCTGACTCACAGGTTAATTTCGAAATTACCTATGAGCAGAACTTTTTAGTCCGTTATATACCCTTTCTTTTTATTCTAATTTACTTATTTTTGCATATTAGTTTATATTTTTATACTTCCAGCTGTGAAATTACCTTCAGAATAGCTTGTGAGGATTTTCTGAGGATTTCGTACTGGTTTTCATCGAGTTTGAGTTCAAGAATTTCTTCTACTCCAGATGCCCCAAGCTTCACAGGCACACCGAAGTAGATACCTTCCTGCCCGTATTGCCCTTCCAGATAAGCAGACGCAGGCAGCACTCTCTTTGAGTCTTTAATCACGGCTTCCGCCATGGAGACAATTGCTGCCGATGGGGCATAAAAAGCACTTCCCTGTTTAAGGAGCTCCACAATTTCGGCTCCTCCGTTTACTGTTCTCTCCACCAGCCTGGCGATCTTATCATCTGAAAGCAGATCCGTGAGTGGAATTCCTGATACTGTCGTATATTGAGGGAGAGGCACCATAAGATCGCCGTGACCCCCTATGACCATTGCTTGTATATCTTTTTTCGAGCATTTCAGTTCTTCTGCAATAAAACTTGCAAAACGCCCTGAATCCAGAACTCCACTCATTCCGAATACTTTCGTTGTCTCAAAGCCTGTTGATTTCATAGCTACGTAGGTTATAATATCAAGTGGATTTGTTATATTCATTATTATGGATTCTGGAGCATACTTTGCAATATTTTTGGAAACATCTGTTATTATTTTGGAGTTTGTTTTGATCAGATCTTCCCGGCTCATTCCAGGTTTTCTAGCAATTCCTGCTGTAATAATTACGAGAGCAGAGTCTGCGATATCTGCATAATCATTGCTCCCAATTATTGACGTGTCGTAACCCTTTATAGCCCCTGCCTGCATTAGATCCAGGGCTTTCCCTTGTGGTAGCCCTTCCACAATATCTGTCATGACAATTTCGCCAAGTTCAAGTTCAGCTAACCGCTGGACTGTAGTTGCTCCTACGTTTCCTGCACCAATTACGGAAATTTTAGCCATTAATTGCACACCTGCATCAAATAATTTATTTTATGATCATTTTTGAACTTCCAGCTTTAAAAGTTTATCCTGTAATGTGGTTTTTATTACTTTAGTCGAATACCCCGCAGCTTGCTGAGGGGATGGAAACTTCCCCGAGAACCGTTTATAATACAATTTATCAATCCTTTTTTTGTTTGTTAAATTCTGCTCGAACTAAATCGTATTAGGGTTATTGTTTCCTTTTACGGAATTATCTATTTATATTTAATTAGTTGTTTCTTCTTTTGAATACTTTCAGATCTCATGCAGTATTTTTATTAAATATTACTCCCAATGGTGCAGGGAAAACATGCTGAATAATACATATATTCATATTCCGGGTGTAGGAAAGAGCCTTGAACAAAGAATCTGGGCTCAAGGAATACACACATGGGAAGAATTCCTTGAGATAGAAGATAGGATCTCGATACCTTCATCCCGAAAAGCCCGAATTTGTGAAGAGATAAAGAAATCTTCTGAGCACCTGGCAGCAAGAGATCACTGCTTTTTTTCACAACGTCTTCCTTCTGCAGAACACTGGAGAACCTATCCCCTATTTTCAGATTCTGTCGCATTCGTGGACATTGAAACAACAGGACTTTCGAAGTCTCGGGATAAAATAACCCTCGTCGGAATCTATGACGGAATAGAGTCAAAGACATATATAAAGGATATTAACCTTGATGATATTGTGGAAGAATTCTCAAAATACAAGCTGCTTGTATCCTTCAACGGTGCTCGTTTTGATCTCCCCTTCATAAAGTCCGAATTTCCAGAAATCGAATTCAAACAGCTCCATATAGACCTCATGTACCCTCTAAGGCGAATAGGATATAACGGGGGCCTAAAAAATATCGAAAAGCTACTTGGGATCTCCCGGAGTGACGGTACCGAAGGCCTGACAGGGTTTGATGCTGTCAGGCTTTGGAAAAAATATGAGAGAGGAAACCGGGAGGCTCTGGACACCCTCATTAAATATAATAACGAAGATATTGTAAATCTGAAAACTATTATAGAGCTTACTTACCCTAAAATGGTTGAAAAAGCTCTGAAGGCTTGAGAGGTAGGATCTTCCAGGTTCGGAATTTACAAGAGGTAAAAATATCAAACAATGGATGTATATCTCCGTCAAATAGTTTATATACTTATATTATTGTTTCTGGTATTTGGCCTTAGTGATACATTGCCAGTCTTCTGGCAATCTGTTGTCTGTAATTTGAATATTATCTATATGCTCTGGTAGGAAAGGGAAATTCAATGGAAAATTCAATGGAAAATTCAATGGAAGTAACACTGAAGTTCGGGGATAAAGTCACTGTGGCAGATGTAAGAAAACTCCCTGATATGGAAGGCGTAGTGTTTGATAGGAAATGGTTTGAAAAAATAAAGGCTAGAAATAGAGACATGTATTACATGTTTCGGGACCTTGCGAAAAGCGTCGCTGATCTTGAAGCAATTAAAACCCATCACCTGAGATATGATATTACCGTAATTCCTCCCGGAATGCTTGGATCAGAATATACCAAAACCGTAGGTCACTACCATCCGCGAGTTCCAGGGACAGATATCTCTTATCCTGAGATTTATCAGGTAATCGAAGGTTCTGCTACCTATCTCCTCCAAAAAGTGAAATATGGAGAGGAAGATATTGTTCTGGATGTCGCAGTCATCACAGCGGAAAAAGGAGATTTAGTGGTTGTTCCTCCCGGATACGGACATGTGACCATAAACGCTTCTGAAAAGACCCTTGAAATGGCAAATTGGGTTTGCCGGGATTTTTCCTCTGTTTATGAGCCTATTAAAAGACTTTCTGGAGCTTCCTACTTCCTTCTCAAGGATGGCTTTGCCAAAAACCCTCTCTACAGGCATATCCCATCTATCCGCTATCTTAAACCTATGACCTCTGATGCCTTCGGGCTGGGTTCTGGAGAAAATATGTATGAGCTTATACACAAAGCTGAAAAACTCAGATTTTTGACATCCCCACAGGATTCCATGGGATTTTTAACAGGAGTGCTCTGAAAAAAAGGTCTTAGTTATCTTCCAGATTAAATGTTCTGTGCTTGATTTTTTCTTTTTATGCAGTTCTCTCTGGAAAATCCTGACTTCCAATCTTTTATATATTTTTTAAAGTAGGCCCCAACACCAGGGCAGATAAGAGCTCAAAGAATATATTTTGGCAACTTAATACATAACCTATAATAGGTATAAATACCTTCAACTACTGGAGGGTTGAAATGCAAAAAAATGGATACCGTATTCAGTTTACATCGTCCAGAATAAAGGATCTCATGTACAGGACTACATTTGATCCAAAAAAAATGGACGGAGATGTCATACTTAATCTCTCACTTATTGACAAAAAAGATCTGGACGACGTTCTTGGAATATTTAAAATGGTAATTTCAAGCGGACTTTCAGTGACTCCTTACGTGAAAATAATTTCCGAAGGAGAATCTACCGGAAACCTGACTATTGAAAAGGGGAAGGTAGGTATCGGGACCGTGTGCAGCATAACGATTGACGGCGTATTGCTCAAGGCAGGGATTCCTGTAAATCCCAAACTTGGCGGAGTTGTTCAGATCCGAAACGGAGTTCCGGTACGCTTTACTGATGTGCTGACCTATGTAAGTACGACCGTAGATCCCCTTGAAGTCTTGATGTCTCAGGGTATCACTTCTGTCTCGGAAATGCTCCGAACGGGTTCAGGCAAGATTCTTGCAAATCTCAGGGAAGCTCCTATGGTTGCAAGAGACGAGATTGAAAGTTGTCTTTCTGACCTTCTAGATGCGGGCTTCAGTGGAATTCTGGAAGTCGGAGAACCGAATACACGGGTTCTGGATGTTCCCATCGAGAGAGATCATCTCGGAATAGTCGTCATAGGAGGGACAAATCCTATGGCGGTTGTGCAGGAATATGGGATCTCGATAGACACCAGCGCAATGTCAAGGTTAATTTCATTTAAAGAAATGAGCAGGATTGAAGATCTGGTTTAAAGTTCACGATATAATCCTATTCTCAAATTTACTTGTTTTCCTGCATCCTTTATCTCCACTCCAGTTCAGCTTTTCGGGGTATCCTTCCGAAGGCTGGCTTCCTCATCCTGAATGTACCTTTCTCCGTAGCTGATCTCCTATAAACAGATCCAGTTTTCTGGCAAATTCTTCTTTTTTATTCTCAGGGATAGTCGCTCCTGCCGCAATATCGTGCCCACCGCCTGCACCTCCAACTTCTGCCGAGACCATCGACATGGCTTCAGAGAGGTTAACTCCCCTGCGGATCAGGTCCTGTGTCCCCCTGGCTGAGACTTTAATTCCTTGATCGGCTTTTGCAAAAGCAATAATGGGGAGGTTTCTGTTCTCAACTATTGTAGAACTCATTCCTGCAATAATTCCTACAATAGTTTCTTTTATTTCCGAACCTGCGTCAAAGTACTGGATATTTTCCAGCTGAATAACCCCTCTTTCTTTAACATACATGAGCCCGTTAACGAGGTTCTGCCTGTGTTCGGCAAGTAACTTGCGGGCATCTTCATAAGCTTCTTCTCTATTCCCCATACAGACTGCAAGTCCGATTTCCGCATGATCGTAGCGTGCAGTGGCGTTAAGAAGGGTAGAAAATTCTGAAGCGTCTCTCATTTCCGTGCCTTCCCTTTCTTTTAGAAGGACGTAAACCTCACTTATCAGGCGCTCGATCTTGTACGAAGGTATCCCTGATTTCAGGCAATACTGCATAAGCCCTGAGACTATTTTCTGTTTTTCCGGGGTCTCAAGGTCAATCCAGCGCCTCGAGCGTTCATCCCGGCTGAAGCGAATGTTAAGGGAATGAATAAATTCAATGCAGGCTTCTTCGTCTCCCGTAAGTCCAGGAAGATAAGGGTCTGAGGAATACTGAATCAATTTATAAATCGGGCGAGTTTGCTTCCCGAATAAAGTTAGGTCCTTTTTGAACTCGAGAGTGCCTTCTTTTACTCCTTCTTCCAGAATTTCCTTGTTTATCCCGACAAGCTGCCCCATTTTCAGGTGCTGCATGTCTCCGACTGCCCCTACTATGGCTAGAGAAGAAAGGTCCCGATTTTTTCCAAGAGCCGAAGCCAGCAGATAAGTGCTTCCCGAGCCGCTCAGTTCATAGGAGCCGTTTGCCCCGAAAAGGTGGGGGTTGAGGTGAAATTTATGAATTCCTTGAGGTTGATGGTGGTCTGAGATCACAGCATGGATACCGCGAGATTTTATCTGTTCGCACATCCCACTTCCCAGATCCGTAAAAATGACAATATCATGGTTTTCATCTGCGATAATGTCAAGGGCTTTTTCATCAAGCTGCTTTACGAAACGTGTCGTATATTCGAAATCTCCCCGCTCAAGAGCGGTACATATAATCCCCGCAGAAGTCAGCCCGTCAGCATCAATATGGGATACAACGTGGACTGATTTATGTTTTTTGATTTCTTCGGCACACCTGGCCGCTTCTTTCTGAAGTGCTTCCATTGTCTTAGACATTATTCTCTCCAATATTTTCGACTTGTCTCAATTTAACTGCTTTCTTCCCGGCTTTCTTTTCTGTCCCATTCCCTAGGATTGACCATGTAATCTTTTCCATCTCTTTTTATTTCAGGAAAACTCCGGATTTCCTGTAATGTGAGTTTGAGATTCTGAGTAAGGTATTTTTTCTCAAGCTCTTTCCAGGGAACCATATATGCTTCCCTGCCGTGCCCTGCTCCCAGGCGAAGTTCCACAGCCAGAAATCCCCGTCTTCCTGATCTATTCAGGTAGTCCGAAATCCTTTCTATCTGATGAATTCCTTTTTTGTCCACAGTAAAATGCTGAGTGAAATAAAGTGCTTTTGCCCCTTTGTCCACTGAGATACTTTTGCATTCTATTCCCAGGTATAAATCCGGATTAAGAGAATCTACAAGCACATCAAGGAACTGGGAAGTGAACCTGTGCTGCTTAAGCCTGTAGGAGATAGCTCTTACTCCATTTTCTTCAATGTATGCGTTAAATGAGTTTACAAGCACGCGTTCAAAATCGGTCATGAAATCCTGTTTAATGTTTTCTCTATTTTACTTAAGCCTTTTACTCAGAACAGAGTGTCATTTTTGCCTCAGATGGACAGGAGTGAATCTGTCAACCTGAATAAGTTTCTATTGATAAGCAGACTAGCGTCCATAATCTATGAGACGTTCTTAGAAGGTTTTACTCTGAAAATATGATTTCCTTTATGAAAGTATGAGAAATCTATCTCAAGGTGTTTACCCGAAAGTCAAAAAAGAGTTTGAACAGTATAATGAGTTTGAATAGTATAATGAGTTTGAACAGCATAATGAGTTTGAACAGCATATTTATATTAAAATAAATGCCGATCAATGTCTGATCGGCAGGTACAAATTTTTTTAATTTGATATAATGAAACCTACGAAATCCGGACTGAGTCTCGTTTCTCTCACAAGCTTTTCGACGGTGTCTTCGTCGGAAAGGCCTTCTTCTTTTAGTTCCTGTATGCGGTCAAAAACGTGCTGGGAAACTTCGGAGTATTCATTTATATCTTTTCTGTGGCCCCATACATCGCCCTCAAGTAAAGCAATGTTCTGCATGGAAAGATACATCTGTGCAGAACTGGAAATTGTTTTCTTGTATGAGCTCGGGATATGGATCGCTTTTACCTCTGGACACTTCAGGATGAGCTTAAAAATGTCCTTGTTGGATGGTCTGAATGCAAGATGGACAATTTCCTCATCAAGCTTTAAAGTGTCTATTTCTTCTTTTGAACTTACAACTCTAATCTTCACTTTTATCACCGTTCGTTCCAGGTATTTCAGGGTGCTTTAGAGCCTTTTAGGGTTTCTTTAGGGTTTTTTTAGAATTCTTCAGAGTCTCTTCAGGGTTTCTTAATAACTTCGTCAGAGCCTCTTCGGGGTTTTTTAATATTTTTAGGGTTCTTTTGGAGCCTTTTTAGGATTTTTAGATTTTTTATAGACTCCTCAACATTTTTACATGTTTTTCAAATTTAATTTAAGTTTTTTATAGTCTAATTTATATCGGTTTTACTTATATCGGTTTTACTTCTTTATTTATTTCTAAATTTGTTTAGATTTATTATCTCTAAAGTTTTAATCATAGAACTTACCCGCTTGAACTGAGAAATCAATAGCATTAAACCTCTAACTGTATAACACACTACACCAGTTATAACGTCGAATATGCTTGATTTTGTACTTCAAATGCGCAAGCCCTAAATCATTTTATTTTAGAGATTAATTCTAAAATTCTAGAGTTCACAATTAATTTTTCAAAACCTAATGTTTATACTTTAGGTTTTTTGTTATGTTAAGGGCGTATAGTATTTAATTTTTTATGAAATTTGTTCATTTTTGTTCTTATTCGGAACTTTTATTTTCTAAAGTTAAATTATAGATAGCATTAGCTTTTACTATCTCCGTTTTCCTTTGGGTTATAAACCCTCAAATTCAGAAAGCTTTTCTCTTCACGGCTTATTTTTTTTCGGAATTGTGAAAAGCAGTTTACCTGAATTAAATTTGGCACTTTTATTAATACTTCTTATTGAGCTGATCCAAAACTCAAAATTGCTTCTATGAATCCCGTATTCTAAATAATTAACAGAGTTTCTGATCATGAAAATAGTTCTAAAAACTCTCATTTGATGTAGGAAAAATTGGTTTTGGGCTGAGCTCAAAAATTAAAATAACTATTTAGCCTATCAAAAATCAGTTGAAGGATATTGATTTTGATGTAACGGATAAGTTCAACTACAAACTGATGAAAAAATAAAAAGAGTAATCTAAAACCTACAATTTAAATAAATTAGCTAATTGAAAGATTCAGTTGAATTTCAAAAAAGGTGACTATTGAGACTATTGATGTTGTTTTACCTCGGTTGAATAATTACATATAATGTTTTCTTTTACTTATTTGTCTCCTTCTCTAAGTTTAAACCTGAGTTAGTCCAATAACGATACAATCTACCAATGGACTTTTTTATTTTCTCTGAATTCGATGCATTCTTCTGTCGCGTATACTACTGATTTGAGATTATTTTAAATTAAAGTTAATGATCTGACTCAAAGTCATAAGTCTTAATCTTTCAAAACTTTTGACATATACATATTATCCAGATCATACCCGAATTTCCGATAGTATTCTCTGGCTCCTATTCCGCTAATAACGGCAAGTTTACGGTAGCCACATTCATGTGCTATTTTCTCTGCATATTCCAGAAGTTCCTTTCCGTATCCTCTATGCTGCCATTCTTTTTGCGTTGCCCCTTTTCCTATGGGCACCATGGAGCCATAAACGTGCAGCTCTCTTATCAGGGCTGCATCACGAAGTTCCGGACGGTGAGGGGTGGCGGGGAAACGTAGGCGTGTAAACCCTATCAGGACATCTGCAGCAAGGTCTTCAAATGCAATGAAATATTCTGTGCCTCCGCACGCTTCATATGTCTCTACAGTCAGCTCGATGTCTTTTTCATTTATTTTCCTCCCTTTGAGGCTAGTATGTCCTACTTCCCTGCAGCGTATACAGCGGCACTTCCCTCCCTTTTCTCTCAGTTTTTCTTCTGCAAGCTGTCTAAGATTACTCTTTCGGACCCCTGCAAATATCTGGTGAGCGGGAATATCGCGTTGGATACGCTGAAGTCTTACCCACTTAGGCAGGACTGCCTTTATGTCCGCAATAAGTTCCGATGCCTCTTCGTCAGAAAGAGCCTCATATTTTCCTGTTTCCCAGAGCCTGTATAGAGGTGTTCCTTCAGTTACAAGGGTCGGATAAATCTTGAGATAATCAGGCATGAAGCGGGGATCTTCAAAGAGCTTTTTGAAACCTTTAAGGTCCAGTTTCGAATCAGCCCCGGGCAAATGAGGCATCATATGGAACCCAACCTTGAATGCGCTGTCTCTTAATACTTGATTAGCCCTGACAATTTCTGCAACGCCATGTCCTCTTTGCATACGGGTGAGCACAAAGTCGTAGACACTTTGAACCCCAAGCTCTACCTTTGTTCCTCCCAGCCTGAGGAATTCATCCACATGTTTTTCTTCTGCCCAATCCGGACGTGTTTCGAACGTAATTCCTACATTGCGAATCTCAACTTTTTCGTTGGCTTTTTGTACCTCTTCAAGAGGAATATAAGGTAAAGATTTCCCGATTTTCCAGGCGCTTTCCCTCCACTCCTTACCAGTGAAATCGTTCATTGCTTCAAGGCAGCGTTTGATAAACCATTCTTGATAATCGAGACAGCGTGCGGAAAATGTGCCCCCCATAACTATCAGTTCTACTTTCTCTATTTCGTGGCCGATTTGTTTAAGCTGGGAGAGCCTGGATCCAACTTGGGCGTAGGGGTCGAACTCATGCTGGATAGCTCTCATGGCTGCAGGTTCTCTTCCCATGTAACTTTGGGGTGACTTGAAAGTGGAGTTAGGGCCTCCAGGACAGGGTAGACAAACCCCATGAGGGCATGGAGTAGGAGAGGTCATTACAGCAATTACCGCAACTCCGGAAATCGTTCTTACGGGTTTTCGCCTCAAAAACTCTTTAACTGCAGTCTGCTCTTCGGGTGCGCCCTGTACTATGATATCCCCGTTCCTGGGCAAGCTGGCTAGATGATAATGCTTGCTTACATTTTTTTTTGCTTTATTTAACTGGTCTTCGTTTTCTATTTCGCCTGCCAGTACTTTTTCAAGGACTTCCCTGCAGGCCCTATTATAATTATCTTCTTTCATCTCAAGTTCCGTCTTTCCGGTTTCTGGACACCCGGATTTTTCTTTTTAAAGCCGTCATTAATTATAATTCAATTTCCCAGACTATTTTAAAAAAGATTGTTTTCGGCTTTTTCAAAAGCCGTGTTCTTTAATCTTATCGGTAATATATAATAATAAGTAATTAAGTAATTAGGTAATATACAATATAATGCCCGGTGTAATGGCAGCCAGTACCATCATACTCAATATGCTTTATTTTAAATCTACACGTTTTCACATTTCTGACCTGCTTAGCAGAGATCGAACCCGATGATAAAAGTTCCGAGTCCTATTTCCGGCTTAAGGCCCATTACAGACCTGATGTACTCATCCGAGGGAGTAGAAGGGGATGCGAGCACAACATTGGCCACCCCCTTTGCACATTCTACTTCCGGACATTTCCGGGGAGGGAGAACGACAGTGATGGGTTCTTTCTTTGCGTCCTTTGGTTTGGGTACTGAGTTTCTGTAAATTACAAAGTTTCCCATAACCATCATATCCTTGCATTTTTTACACTCTTCGAGTTTCTCGGGATCATAAACATCTTCACCGACCTTTTCCCCAAACTGCATGAGTACTACATTGGGCCCTTCAGGCCAGACATAGTTCATGCTGGTCGTAAAGGCTATTACTATCTGGCGTTTGAAGACTTCCTTAATTCCCTGATTATCTCCTACACCAAGGCCCATGAGTACTGCACCCGCTGCTTTTTTTTCAAGATCTATCACTTTTTCTTTGTCTTCTCCACTCAAAACATATGTCTCTTCTACGCCTTTAATAGCTTTTATCCTGCAGATGACATCCTGAATAACATTTTGACATTCCAAAGCAAATTCCTTCGTATTTTTAGATCTATATTATATTATTAAGATATAAAATATGATCTGATTTAGTTCCTTAGTATATCCTTAATGTGTCGCACCTGTCTGCTTTTTTTAATTTCTTACTTCTATTACATAACACTCTTTTTTATATTTCTTCTTTTATATCGTCAATTTCTAATATTATCAGGTTTCTCCTGCAAATAATTTAAAACAGCCCATTTTCAAATGTTATTATAAAAATAGTATAAGTACTCACTATAATTGTTTAAAATGTTTTGAAAACACACTCTAATTTTTTGTTGCTCCTTTCAAAACCAGTGTCTTTATAGGTGCTCTTCTCCCATAGAGCATGCATGCAACTTTATATCCCCTCACTTCTTTAAATACATATTAATAAAATTGGCCTGAATAATTTGACGTCGTATGCAGATACTGGAAGATTTATGGTTCAAATAAATTGCATAACTACGATAAATATTAATTTTACTTAATGCATTTTTAAACTCAGTATTGTCTGAAATTATTTAAATGGACGCTTTATAATTATACTATCTTTTTTTCATTGTATTTTATAAGTATTTCTAATTTATCTTTTACATTAACTTCTTTCGAATACTCTGCCTGAGCTCTTTCGACATTTACCGTCATTTGTATCGTTGTTTTGCGCTTTTCCTCCTTAATTTCCCTGAAATAGACCACAAAAGATTTAATAAGGCAATTATTTTATAGAACACTTGTAATCCAATTTAGAGGGATAAGGAGGGAATGAAATCCTCTTCGGCAATCGACGAAATCTTAATGTCTGATTTGGTGAAGAATGGTGAAACCCTTTAAGTGTTGATCCCGACACTTCTTCTTACATACGACATATCTTAATAAACATGGAGGAAACAATAAAATGAAGAGATTTTTAGCAGTAACACTGGCTGCTCTCATGCTTCTGACTGTAGTTGCATCCGCCGCAACTACACCAGACGCAGTTGAGATCCGCGGCCCTGTGTACAATGGCTCTAATATCGAGTCTATTCTGGGTGATAACGGTACCCTTACAATCGGTGCTACCCAATTTGCAGCATTCTATTACGACATTGATGACAACGTGACAACTGAAACTCTTTCCATTAAGGATGTTCCTGGAACTAAGGACAACGTTATTGGAGAAGGCGGTCTCGTTTACCAAACCAAGATTCAGCAGGTTGCATACGAATATGAAAATGCAGCTGCCGGCTGGGACAACTACAGCTTGATGGGTTTCTTCGCAGACAAATACATCCCGCTTAAACCTACCAAAGCTGACAAACTCGCAAAGCTCGTTCTTGACAGCGACGACAAGTACACTATCAGAACCGGCGAAACTCTTGACCTCGGTCAGGGCTACACTCTTGAAGCCAAGCAGGTCGATGTTGACGGTGAAAAAGTCTGGCTCCAGTTCAACAAGGACGGAGAATTCGTAGATGACGAAATCATCGAGGTTGGAAACGGTGACAGCACCTGGGACGTCGAACTCGATGACATCCAGGATGAAGACGATGTTGTTGTCCTGAAAGTCCATGTTAACCAGGTCTTCCAGGGTGCAGTCGACAGCATTGCTCAGATTGAAGGTCTCTGGCTCATTGACTACGGAAATGCCATGACTATCGAATCTGACGATGAATTCGGCGAACTCAACGATGTTTCCATCAACGGTGACACCCTTACCATCAGCAATGAAGACACATTCACTCTGACCAGAGACTCCGAAGAGGAGATCGCTCAGGGCATGTTCTTCAAGACAGCTGACACATCTTCCAATGTACTCAGGTTCTATCTCATGAAGCAAATCACAGAACCTGGAACCTATCAGATCAGAGGACAGGTTGCCTCCGGTGACGCTAGCTGGGACGCAACTAGCTTTGCAGGCTTCTACTACGACATCAATGACAATGTCCAAACAGAATCTCTCAGTGTCTCTGGACTTAACGGAAATGTAATTCCTGATGGTGGCCTTGTCTATCAGACCGCCGTTAAGAACGTTGACTACGAGTACGATAACGCAGCTGCAGGCTGGGACCAGTATCCAGTTATTGGCTTCTTTGCAGAAGAATACATCCCACTGAAAGCCAACAGCGCTGACAAACTCGCAAAACTGATTCTCGACAGTGACGACAAGTACACTATCAGAACCGGCGAAACTCTTGACCTCGGCCAGGGCTACACTCTTGAAGCCAAGCAGGTCGATGTTGACGGTGAGAAAGTCTGGCTCCAGTTCAACAAGGACGGAGAATTCGTAGATGACGAGATCATCTCAGTCGGTACAGGTAACAACAGTGGTGGCAACTGGGACGTCGAACTCGATGACATTCAGGATGAAGACGATGTTGTTGTCCTGAAAGTCCATGTCAACCAGGTCTTCCAGGGTGCAGTCGACAGCATTGCCCAGATCGAAGGTCTCTGGCTCATTGACTACGCAAACGCCATGACTATCGAATCTGACGATGAATTCGGCGAACTCAACGATGTTTCCATCAACGGTAACTCCCTCAGGATCAGCAATGAAGACACCTTCACTCTGACCAGAGACTCCGATGAGACAATCGGCCAGGGCATGTCCTTCAAGATTGCTGACACTCCTGCCAGTGAACTCAGGTACTACCCATTCGTTGAGAAGACTCTCGGAAACGAAACCATAGCCCCAGGTAACAATACCTCTGGCAACATCACCGAACCGGTTGTAGATGACAACAACACCATTGATGACAACACAACAACCGAAACTCCGGTCGACAACGAATCAACTCCAGGAGAGACCCCTGTTGAAGGAGAAACTCCGGCTACAAACGACACCGGAACTGAGAAAGGTACTCCAGGCTTCGGATTTGTCTTCGGACTTGTTGGACTTCTTGCAGTTGTCTACCTTGTCAGGAGAAACAACTAAATTTCTGAGTGAAGGGTTTTTCTAACCCTTTTCTCTTTTCAATTCTTTTTTGAATTTCTTTTTGCAGATAGCTTTTTATTTGTGTATTTCTTAATTCAAGCGATTCTTTCAACTCTGAAATCCTGATTCTTTAAACCTTACGGTTATTTTTCAGGACTTACAGATAAGGTGAAGACTATGAAAAAAATGATGGCTTTAATATCTGCACTTGCAGTTTTAATGATCGCGTTTTCAGGCTGCGTGGGTGATAATAAGTCCGCAGTTAATGGAACCGAGTCGAATGACTCGGAAGCAAATGTAACTCCTGCTGAAAGTGCGGCTAATATTAGCGAGCTTAACACGCCCGCAGTTAATGGAACAGAAACGAGTAGCACGGAAGCAAATGTAACTCCTGCTGAAAGTGCGGCTAATATCAGTGCGCTTGACAAATCCACAGTTAGTGGAACAAAGTCAAGTAGCAGTGGAACAGAGTCAGGTAGCAGTGGAACAGATTCAAGTAGCTCGGAAGCAAATGTAAATTCTGATGAAGGTGCGGCTGATATTAGCGAGATTGAAAACCTTCCTGCAGGTTTTGAATACGTTGCATCTATCCCTCTCAATTCGAGTGATATCAGAATCGATTACAATGCAGATAATGTTTCTGAAGTTGTTGGAGGGTCCGAAGGGCTGTACAAATACAACGATTCTGACATCTATGTGGATGTAATCGAGCTTCAGAAGCCTGAGGCTACAAATAATCTGATCGATGCATACAAATCTTCCTTTGTACCCTTAACAGAAGGCTCCCGTTTTGTCGAAGAGTCATTTAATGGGCATTCAGCTGTGAGAATTACAGATCACGTCGTAAGCGCAGGAACAGAGGTTCCCAGATATTCCTATATCTGGAGCAATGGAAACTATGTATTGGTAGTTACCGGAAATATTGCTGATAGTTCTCTGATCAAGCAGCTCGCAGAAGCAACAGGATACTGATCTATTTTTCAAGAGAGGATAAAGCCTTTTTATCCTTTTTTTCTTTTAATTTTTTCAGCTTATTTTTCAATTTATTGTTTATTTTGGTCATGCACCATTAGCTGGTTGATATTTATTCTTTGAGTACTTTTGCTTAACCGCATCTGTTCTCTTAACTTACACATCTCTTAACTTACACATGGGAAGGAAATTTTAATGTAACAACGCGGAAAATGATGTGCAGAGCTTAAGTGGGAAGATTTCCTAGAGAAATATCAACTTATTATTGATGGACGACAGATGTCTTTCATATCCTCAAATAACCGGTATATTCGTTTCTCCCATTTTCAGGTCGTGTACTTTATTAAAATATTTACGAAAACCTCCGGTTTTTCCATCTTCCGATCGTTACCCTTTAATATATCTTTGTACATTTGTGTGTTGCAAGCCCGGATAGCCTAGTCGGTTGGGGCGCCAGACTCATAGGGACTTTTATATGAGGCGTCGTTAATCTCCTGAGACATCTGGAGGTCGCGTGTTCGAGTCACGCTCCGGGCACTTGATTCTTTTTTCAAATCAACGTTGATCTGTCTTGTTCTAAATATTTGATTGATATCCAGATAACGGCGTAGTCGTAGCTATTTACTTCAAGCTCTTATTTACTTCAAGCTCTCATACATTTCTACAGGTTCTTTTTTAAGGGATTTTCTCAAAATT
>NZ_JAVKPK010000052.1:0-26291 GCF_031461075.1 Methanosarcina baikalica
ATGTACTCTTTTTTGGAATTGATCAGTAACTCACGGACATAACCGAATTATTTTCTAGTGATTATAAAGACTGGTCTACATATTATTTATATTTTACTGATTAAGTTTTTTAGCAAATATAGAAGAGCAGCCTCGTACCCACCTGCCTATCTCAAGAGTTAATTGCAGTATTTTATTCATGATATCCAGCTTATTGACAAAAACCTGAGCTTGCTATATATCAGGGGCTGGTCATCAATATTGTTAGTCTCCTTACCAATGTAAACAACGGAAGCAGCCTGAACACGCTTCTTGTGGGTGTCACCGGCGCATTCCTCAATACACTCTACATCATACTTGCCTTCAGGATATTACTTGGAGTAGGTATCGCAGGAATGACAATCTGCACCTCGGCACTCCTTGCCGATAACTATACCGGCGCCGACCTGAAGAAAAAGATCGGACTTCAGGCGGCATGTATGGGTCTTGGAGCCGCGGTACTTCAACTAGCAGGCGGCGCCCTTGCAGGAATAAGCTGGCATGTCCCTTATTACATCTACCTCATCGCACTGCTGATAATTCCGGGAGTCATGCTCTCAATAAGTGAATCAAAAAGCAGCAGCAATCATAGCCACGGAAAGGTCGGAACTGTCATGTCAAAGAAAAAGATACCCCTCAGGAGTATAACTCTCATCTACATAGCCACATTTACACTCCTGGTGCTGTTCCTCTCCATACCCACAAAGCTTCCGTTCGTTCTGAACGAAAAGGGCATCTCATCAACACTAATGATTGGAGCCCTTATTTCAATTCCGGGACTGTTCGGCACAGTCGGTGGACTGGGGAACATTCTAGTATCAAGATACCTGTCCGAGATACAGACAAATTGCATCTCCTTTATCATGCTTGGAGGAGGCATCTTTATCCTTTCAATCGCCCCGGATATTTCCACGCTGATCATTGGATTGATAATGATCGGTATTGCATTTGGATTAATAAACGCCACCAACATGAGCTGGCTGGGCAGGATCGCTCCGGAACACTCACGTGGCAAGATATTTTCCGGATTCACAACCATACTCTTCCTCGGAGAACTGGTTAGTCCCATAATTATTCAGCCCATACTCAAAACAGGTACACTCTACGATGCCTACGCATTCCTGGGAATTGCCGGAATTGCGCTGGGACTTATCTTTGGCGTGGTCAGTATCATGGGAATCGTCGAGCCGCTAGTTATAATTGCTGAACATCCTGTTAAGATCGAATCAAGAGAATAAGAGAATAAGAGAATAAATACCAACAATAAGAGAAAATCAAAAACAGGTTTTATTCTCACCCTGTCTTTTTTAATCAAATGTTGGACTCAGTTCCTTCTTAATTCATTTTTAACTTTTTCTGAGAGTAACCATAAAGGGCATTCTTGGAAGAGGTTCCTCTTTAAATTCCTTTATACCAATTATATCATACCCTTCTGAAAGATAATCTATCTTCTCTTTTCAATTCCCGATCAAATTCCCTTAATTACAGGTTTCAAAAGAGCTTCCAGGCATAAATCCTTAGAAGGGTCTATACGAGGGTTACAAAAGCTCCTGGAAAGGGGGGTATTGGTATACAATGTAGAAGTCAAGGGATAGACGTGTCAAAAATAGATATGCTGGGTTCCCGTCCAATCCATACTTCCTTAGAACCGTAGGAAAATTACGTGATATAACGAGAGCAAGAGTGCGAATTTCCTTGGTAGAACATCATCATTAATCTCCTGCTCTGCTTCACCAATCAACTCATTTGGAGTTTTATATGTAATCCGTATAGGCTTGCATCACGTTTAAATGGGTACTGATATTATTTTCAGTAGGGTTTATTGTGTCGAGCCACTCGAATATAGTAGAATATTTTAACAGTCTACGTATTTTCATATCGTAAATCCTTCTAACATATATTGATATGCACGTTATTATATTACACTTTGCCGTAAATTAATATGGAATATAACTTCTTTTAGCGGAGACTGAAGCCTGCTGAATATTCACAGGAGAAAAGATTTTTGTGTGGGGAACAAAAGAAGGATTGGATTTTCTGGTCAGTGAAACCCTTAAAGCCAGATATCTGCGCAAAGGGGAAAGAGATTGGGAGGATATTTGCGAGAGGGTGGCAAAGGCAATTGCAATAACTGAAGAAGAACATCTGGGATTTAAGGATCTGATGATCAGAAAGATTTTTCTCCCGAGTTCGCCCACGCTCATGAACGCGGGTACCGAGTTCGGGCAGTTTGCAGCCTGTTTTGTAATTCCTGTGGAGGATGGCATCGAGGAGATTTTTGATGCCATCAAAACAACAGCGCTGATCCAGAAAACCGGAGGAGGCACAGGGTTTGATTTTTCACAGATACGCCCGGACGATTCTCCCAGCCTTTGCGCAGACGGAGCTGCCAGCGGTCCTGTAGCCGTCATGAAACTTTTTAATGAGGCAACTGAGATTGTAAAACAGTTCGGAAGGCGCAGAGGGGCTAATATGGGCATCCTCAATGTTTCCCATAATGATATCGTTTATTTCATCAGGGCAAAGCATGTAGAAGGAGAATTGAGCAACTTTAATCTCTCGGTTCTGGTTCCTGATACTTTCATGGAGCTTGTCGAAGCAGATAGGGTCGGTGAGGTGTGGAACAAGCAAACAGGCATGACTGTAGGTTGCATATTTTCCGAGATTGTCGAGGGGATATGGAGAAACGGCGAACCAGGTATCCTTTTTTATGACCGCATAAACCGGGATAACTTCACACCTGCACTTGGCGATATCTCTGCCACGAACCCATGTGGAGAAGAGCCTCTTCTGCCTTTTGAATCGTGCAACCTGGGCAGCATAAACGTCTCTTTTTTCGTTACAGACGGAAAAGTTAACTGGGACCTGCTCAGGGAAGTCACTGGAAAAGCTGTCCGTTTCCTGGATAATGAGATTGATAAGAATACATACCCTGCTCCGGAAATTGAGGCTGCGACAAAAAGGACAAGGAAAGTAGGGCTTGGAGTTATGGGCTTTCATGATATGCTTTTGAAGCTTGGGCTACCGTATGACTCTTCAGAGACTCTCAAGCTTGCGGAAAAGATTATGGAACAGATTAGCTGGGCTGCAGTCCGAGAGTCAAGAAAGCTTGCTGCAGAAAAAGAGCCTTTTCCTGAACATGAAAATTCCACCTGGGAACTTCCTATGAGAAATGCTGCATTAACTGCAGTCGCTCCGACAGGCACAATCAGTATTCTTGCCGGTTGTTCTGCAGGAATTGAGCCTGTTTTCAGCTGGGTATACAGGAGGACCCGGACAGTAGGAAAGGAATTTATGCTTGTTCATCCGCTTTTCGAGGCGCATTTCATGTCAAAGCTACCGGAAGTTGACTACAATTGGCTTCTCGAGCATGTCTATAAGCACGGTACCCTGCAGAATGTGGAAAACCCGAAACTTGTAAGTGAAGAAGAAAAACGGATCTTCAGGTCAGCGCTTGATATTGACTGGAAGGCTCATATCAATGTACAGGCAGCTTTCCAAAGGCACTGCCACGCCGGAATTTCGAAAACAATAAATATGCCTGATTATGCAGGGAAAGAAGATATTAAACAGGCTTTGATTTATGCCTGGAGACAGGGGCTCAAAGGGCTTACCATTTACAGGACCGGAAGCAGGCAACATGTAGTTCTCAGCCTGAAGAAGCCTGAAAGCTGAACTTATATAGGAGAAAACTCAGAAAAACCAAACATTAAAACGATTATTACACAGTGTTATCTTACTAAAAATATATATACATTCCTTCCCTCTAAATTATCTATGACTGCTCCCCTTAAGCACCACTTTGAACTACTAACCGCTTGCATAATTTATGGCACTGTCGGGATCTACATGGCATACTTACAGGACATGTCAGTAGGTTCAATTATTTTTTACAGAGTGTTCTTTGGACTTTCAGCCATTTTATGTTATCTTACCATTACCGGGAATTTAGGCCAGCTCGCTCTAAAAAGAAAGAAAAATTACCTGATTCTCCTGGGAATCCTGTATGTTTTGCAAATGTTTTCCTATTATTCTGCAATTCGTTATTTAGGGGCCTCTTCAGCAGTCCTGCTACTCTATACGGACCCCATTTATCTGACCTTCCTTGCACCTCTCCTTTTGGGAGAAAAGAATACGGAAAAAACTATCTTTGCCCTTTTCCTTGGCCTGATAGGCGTCTTCTATGTAACAAGACCGGAAGGAGGCTTCGAACAGCTTGAATTTGGCAGCAGTTACCTTAAAGGAGTGCTTTTCGGGCTTATAGGAGGCCTTTTCAGTAGTGGCGTTATAATCTCGGTCCGTTATCTCAGAAACGAATATAATGGCCTTACTCAGCTCTTCTGGCAGAGTGCAATAAGCCTGTTTTTCCTTTCACCGTTTGCAGTTTCCGTTCCAGGGAATGTGCTTGCTGCAAATCTTCCAGTCCTAATGCTCTTCGGGGTTCTGATTACCGGTATTGGAGCAGTGTTTTATATAAGAGGTGTAACAGGCGTAAGCGCTATTACGGGCAGCATACTTACTTTGCTTGAGCCGGTTTCCTGTATCTTTTTTGATTATACGGTACTCGGAAACCCGATTCACAGCGGAATGCTTATTGGCTGTGTTTTCATCCTGGCTGCTGCAATTGTCATAAGCCTGAATGATTCCTTTTCCCTGAAAAAACTGATTTTCAGGGACAAAATAGCTTTTGGCAAAAATATTTTTGTCAGAAAAAACAAATTTTAAGAATACAGAATAAATAAATTCTATATTCTATTTTTATTTTTCAATAAGAATGTTTTTACTCTACATTCCTTCCCGCGTCCAAAAATTATATATCTGCAGTCCCTCAATTCTCGGCCATGTCTGTACAGGAAAGCTCTATAAAGCCGTATTCAGAAGTTGTAACTGGCAGTATAATCTACGGCACTATAGGTGTTTTTCTGGATAGGGTCCAGGATATGTCAGTTGGATCTGTTCTTTTCTCCAGGCTCTTTTTTGGCGTCTGCATGATTTTTATTTACCTGTTGTTCAGTCGAGGGCTTGGACAACTGAAGCCAGGAAAAAAGAGAAAATATCTTCTGCTCCTTGGCCTTTTGAATGCGATTACAGGCATGTGCTATTTTTCATCTATCAGATATAGTGGTATTTCCGTTGCCGTCCTTTTGCTTTATACTGCCCCGGTGTATGTTAATCTGCTTGCCCCTCCGATCCTGGGAGAACGCAGCAACAGTAAAACCCTTCTTCCACTCTTGCTTGCAGTTGCAGGGGTTTTACTGATCGCACGTCCCGGAGAAGTTCTGATAAGTGTAGATACAGACCCCTATTTCCAAAAAGGCCTCATTTTCGGCCTGCTTTCAGGGCTGTCGTTCGGTATGACTATAATAATGATTCGTTATCTCAGGCATGATTACACAGGAATAGCTCAGACTTTCTGGTTAACTGGAATAAGCCTTCTTTTTATGCTGCCTTCTGCACTTTCCACTCCGCTTCATGTTTTCCTTGGAGACCTCAACACTTTGATTCTCTTCGGTTTCACCGTTACATTCGCTGCCGTTATCTATCTCAGAGGAATTTCAGGAATCCGGGCGCAGACAGGAAGCATCCTTGCTCTTGTCGAGCCTGTTTCCGGAATTTTCTTTGATATCCTTGTTCTTAAAAATCCGCTCTATATGTCTACCCTTCTGGGTTGCAGTTTCATTCTCACAGCGGCTTATATTGTAAGCAAAGGGGAATTGAAGTAAAGGCGCTACATGCACTCTATCAGGAAAAAAGGAGATTTCGCCCCGAAAACAAAGGTTTCTGCAGGGTATCGTGTCTTCTGCCCAAAAGCTATTTACTAAGAACCCCTCTACTTTTAATATAATGGTTTTGAAAACGCAGGAAAAGCATGACAGAAGAAAGCCCAATTATCGAGCTTAAAAACCTGACAAAAATATATAAAAACGGAATGGAATTTCGAGCGCTCGACAACGCAAATCTGAAAATTAAAAAAGGGGAGTTCGTGGCAATTGTAGGACCATCAGGTTCAGGCAAAAGCACTCTTATGCACCTGATAGGCTTGCTGGATACCCCAAGTTCGGGAACCCTCCTGATAGACAGCAACGATGTAACGAAAATGTCGGATAAGGAACGTTCAGAAATGCGGAATAGGATGTTAGGCTTTGTCTTCCAGTACCATCATCTGCTCCCGGATTTCACAGCCCTGGAAAATGTAATAATGCCACTTTTGATTGCAGGAAAAAGCAGGAAAGAAGCAAAGGAAGTTGCCGAAAAACTTCTGAAAGAAGTAGGGCTTGAAAAACGGATGAATCACCGACCTGGGGAACTTTCAGGAGGACAAAATCAGAGGGTTGCAGTAGCAAGAGCACTTAGCTGCTCTCCTGCAATCGTGCTCGGGGACGAGCCTACAGGCAACCTTGATACAAAAACGGGTGACCTGATCTATGAGTTGCTCAGGCGGCTGAACAGGGAGTACAATCAGACGTTTATCGTGGTTACTCATAACGAAGACCTGGCCGCAAAAGCTGACCGGATTATCAGGCTTGTGGACGGGAAAATTACAGATCAGTGAGGATAAAAGATGGAGTATGCAAAAGGAAGAATAGGAAGGGTCTTTACTGTCAGAATCGACCATGGAGATGACCTGATTCTGGAACTGATCAAACTTGCTGAACTAGAACGAATCGAGTCTGCTGTTTTTACATTGATCGGGGCATTAAAAGAAGCGAAGCTTGTTACAGGCCCGAAAGAAAGTGTAACGCCCCCGGAACTTGTATGGTCCGGCTTTGATGATGTCCATGAGATTCTGGGGATAGGAGATATTTTCCTGAAGGACGGAAAGCCGGAGATTCACCTGCATGCAGGGGCAGGCAGGGGAGAGAATGTTAAACTGGGATGTTTGAGGGGCGAAAGCGAAGTTTTTATGGTAGTTGAAGCTTTCATCTTTGAGCTGGAAGGTATTTCTGCCAGAAGAACTGCAGATAGAGAACACGGCTTTGCTCCTGTGGGTTTCGAGCAGGTTCCGGATCTTGAATGATTGGGTAAAACAAGCATACAGTCGGTGCTCGAAAGTTTGGAAAATAATAAAGAGAGTTAAGAATACAGTTCGGTAAAACAGGTCTGGCGTTTTTCCTCAAGCTCAGTTTTGAAATACTATCTCCAGCTCCCGAAGCCTTCTGAGCGCGATAATTTTTTCAGTGTTGCCTTTTAAAAATTCATCCTCAAGAACCTGTACAATTTGTGGGAAGGGCACTGTTAACTGATAATACTTTACAGGTCTGCCTTTTCCTTTATTCTTTTTTTCGGACCTTTCGTCCACCCAACCTCTATCCCTCAGAGGACGCATAGCTACACTCACTTCCGGCTGTCTGAGCCCTGAAACAAGTTCAATATGAAGGGACCTGAGTTCCCTGCAGTCTTTCAGACACACGATTGCAGTGGCCTCCGTCCTCGGGAGTCCCAGGCTCTGGAGCATGTCAATAATTGAATACTCTTTTTCGGTTAAATTAACTGGAGAATCGTCGGTCATCGAATGTGAATAATACTTTCATGTTTATATATTTTATGTAGATAAAATTGTTTTTTGAAATAAATTGGGTATTGTTAAGGAGTAAAAAAGCCATCTAACCCTACTAAAACCTTTTTTTGGAAGTTTGGATATAAAAGCTCATATTAATAAATCTTCGGAAAGAATCGGTTTTGCAACCTTGACCAAAACCTTTAAAGCCAGTGTTTACAGGAAATGGAAGTTAATCAAATGCTTACAAGCCTTAGTTAAGGGTTATAAATAAGGAAATATCTGCAAACACTGTAAAGGTAATACTCTAAATTTATACAGATACTCCAAATTTACATGGTTACGGATATTGGATACCTGAAGCAAAGGTATTTCTGGATTCAGGAATTCAACATATAATCTTTAAATATTAAACAGAATTTTTTATAAGAAACTAGCGTAAGACTTAATTAAAATTATTCGTGATAACCAAATAAAGAATTAAATACAATTCGGACATGTAACGGTTAAGTCAAGGTTAAGCTTCAAATAACAGAATATATGTATAGATAGATCAGAGATTTAAAAGGGTGAAATGATGTCGTATATCGGTCTACAGCAGGATTCTGGAGAATATAAAATCCAAAAGATACATGCTCGGGAGATCCTGGATTCAAGGGGAAATCCCACTATTGAAGTTGATGTGTTTACACCAAAGGGATTTGGCAGAGCCAGTGTCCCTTCAGGGGCTTCTACGGGTACGAATGAGGCCCTTGAACTGCGGGATGCAGACCCTAACAGGTATGGGGGAAAAGGAGTTCTAACTGCAGTCAAAAATGTGAATACGATCATCCAGAAGGAATTGCTGGGGCTCGATGTGCGAAATCAGCGGGAAATCGATGAGCTTATGATCGAGCTCGACGAGACCAATAACAAATCAAATCTGGGAGCAAATGCGATTCTTGGTGTATCCATGGCTGTTGCAAAAGCAGCTGCCGATTCCCTCAATATTCCTCTTTATCGCTATTTTGGAGGCTCAAATGCTTTTACGCTGCCAGTACCCACAATGAATGTCCTCAACGGAGGCAAGCACGCAGGCAACGAGCTTGCAATCCAGGAATTCATGATTCAGCCCAAAGGTGCGGAAACCTTTTACGAAGCTCTCCAGATCGGGACAGATATCTACCATGTTCTTGGAAAGTTGCTGGAAACAAAATACGGCAAGTCTTCTACGAACGTCGGCTATGAAGGAGGATACGCTCCCAAGATGAGCGAGTCAACAGAAGCCCTTGACGCCCTTGTCCAGGCTATTGAGGAAGCAGGCTACACCGAATCCGAAGTCACAATCGGGCTTGATGCTGCAGCATCCGAGTTTTATGAAGGCGAATTCTACACAATCGACGGAAAGAAACTTGCTGCTCCGGAACTGATGGACTACTACGTCGAACTTGTGAACTCTTATCCCATTCTTTCCATCGAAGACCCCTTTTATGAGGAAGCGTTTGAGGACTTTGAAGCCCTGACCAATGAGCTCTGGGATACGATCATTGTAGGAGACGATCTGTTTGTCACTAACATCGAGAGGCTCTCCAGAGGCGTGGACATGGGGGCTGCAAACGCACTCCTTTTGAAGATTAACCAGATCGGAACACTTTCTGAAGCTTTTGACGCTGCAACTATGGCCTCCAGAAACGGCTATACAGTAATTGTAAGCCACCGTTCTGCAGAAACAGAAGACACCACTATCTCGGATCTCTCAGTTGCCCTCGGGGCAGAAATGATCAAAACCGGAGCCCCGGCCCGTGGAGAAAGGACTGCAAAATATAACCAGCTCCTCAGAATCGAGGAAGACCTGGGTGAGGTTGCACATTATGTGCAGCTCTAATCTTTTTTAACTTTATTTTTTAACTTCCCTTTTTTTCTTTATTTTTCCTTCTCTCTTAAATTTTAGCCACCTGATGGGAGTTTATTGATATTATTATATTCAATTTATCCTGACCACGAGCACCTGTATTTTGAATTGGTTTTGATTCTCATTTAAATTTTTTCCATTTTTTTTCGCCGCTATAAATTATTTATATTTGCTTTTTGAATTTGTTTCCTGAGAGTATTGGAAACTGATTTATAATCAGCTTCACAAGAATAAATATAAGAATAAATTTCAAGCATTTAACAGGTCCGATAAACCTCAAGTAAGAGCCCGATGAAGTTTTAACATAGATCTACTGATATTTTGAAATTTTAACGGGTTTAACCTTCTAGAAATTATGAAACCACCGCTGACTGAAACTGGCTGAAAGACCATTATACATATCCAGATACAGGAGTTTGTCCAGGTGTACGAACTGAAAATCGCTTTGAAGCAGGTTTTTTCCAGAAGTAAGCAAACCTTTTTTGCTATCCTTGCAGTTGCCCTGGCTGTAGCTGTGATTACGGTAATGATGGCCATGCTTTCGGGTGTTCAGGGGGAGTTTATAAAATCAAGTATTGAAAACAATCCTCATATTATTGTCAATCCGCAAGATGAGAACGAAGAGTTCATTCACCTTTACAGGTATAACTCGGCCCAGATTGTAGAAAAAGACGGAGTTATGGCTGTATCTCCCAAATATCTGGGTCAGGCAGCACTTGAGTATCGCGATAACGCTGAAGGAGTTTCCCTCCAGGGTATTGAACCTCTGGCTGAAGATACAGTCATGAGAATAAGCGAGGACGTGGTAGAAGGAGACATTATATCTCTTGTTCATACAAAACACGGAATTTTGCTAGGAGATAAGCTTGCGGAAAATCTTGAGGTTCAACTTGGAGACAGGGTAGATGTGGTCTTTCCTGGTTCACAAACGACGTCCTTTAAGGTTATAGGTCTGATCCATACAGGAACTGCAGCAGATGAGATCACAGCCTATGCAAGACTTGATTCAGTGCAGGAATTTTTCAATGAACCAGGGGTCGTGAGCACAATAGGAGTGAGGGTTGCAGACCCGTATCAGGCAGATTTGATTGCAAGTTCAATTGAGAGAGAAAACGGGCTTGATGCAGTAAGCTGGATCGAGGAAAATGCAGAAATCCTTAATCTCCTGGAGACCCAAAAAATCCTTGTAAATATATTCTATATCCTGATCTACGGAATTGCAGGTTTCGGGATCGCAAATACCCTGATCACCATTGTTGCCCAGAGAACCAGAGAAATCGGCATCCTGAAAGCCATGGGAGCCTCCCAAAAAAGCATAATGGCTGTCTTCCTTTTCCAGTCTGTCATCCTTGGAGCAATAGGCCTGATACTCGGCATAGTACTGGGCTATATCGCAACTGTTGCACTCCAGAGCTATAAAATCGAGGTTCCCCAAGAGATGTATTTCGGACTTCAGACCCTGCCTCTTGAGATTGAGCCTCTTAATTTTGTGTATGCTGCTTTCTTTGCTTTCATAATAAACATAATCTCAGGCATCTACCCTGCAAGGAAAGCTGCTAAGCTTGACCCTGTAAAAGCTATTGAAAGCGCCTGAAGAGGACTCAACAGGACTGAATATTGATTTTAGACAGTTTCAAAACTTCCTCTCAGCAGTTCTGTTTTCAAATAGTTCCGATCATTTCCAGCCCTACGAAAATCATCAAGAGCACAAAGAGACGTTTCAGGTGTTCAGAGTTTACAAAATGGGCAATTTCAGCTCCTTTTCTTGCCGCAAGAAATCCCGGAGCTGCAAGCAAAATCCAGTCAATGAGACTGACATACCCAAGAGAATAAGGAGGGAGACCTGGTTGTCCCCACCCATTGATCATGTATCCTATTGATCCCCCAAAAGAAGTAAAAATTATTACAGCAGCCGAGGTTCCGATAGCTTTCCGCATGTCAAAATGTAGAAAGATAAGCATAATTGGAATCCCAATTACTCCTCCCCCTATTCCGAGAAGCCCAGAAAAAAAGCCTATAGAAATGCCAGCAAAAATATAAAGTATCGGATTCGAGTTGATTTCGTCCTCTTCTCTTACAGAAGGCGTCATATAGGTCCTGAGCGCTCCGATTATCATCACAATCCCAAAAATTGTGCTCAGTGTAGAAGCCGATAAATAAGAAGCTACAGTCGACCCCCAAAAACTGAAAATCGATCCTGAGACTCCCATAATTGTTGCCTGTTTCCAGATAACTGCCTGTTTTTGCTGATACTTTAAAGTGACACTTATGGAGTTTAACAGAACCACGAAGAGGCTTGTTCCGAGCGCCACCCGTATAGCCAGGTCAGGCTGCATCCCCGTTTCCTGCAAAAGCCAGTACTGGACAGGAGACATAACGAAGCCTCCTCCCACACCCAACAGGCCCGAGATTACGCCAGTAAAAGCGCCTGTGAGAATGAGAATTGCGAAATAAAGAGGTTCTGTAGGAGTCATCTCAGTTTAATGTCCTTTATTTTGTTTCTGTTTTAAGGACAGCCAAATTTAAAGACAGGATTCGGGCTATTTTCTACACGGAATTGTGAGTTCACTCAAGTTAACAGTATCGTAATGAAAATATGCAGTGCTGTCACTGACAGTCAAATAGAAATATCCGGAACTTGCAGGAAGGTTGTACTTGAAAGGATAAATCATGGATTAAGAGGGGGACTATTTTTCATAAATAATTACCCCTTAGAAAATAGTGCTTATCTCCTTAACTTAAACTGAGTTTCCGGACTTTCATGCTGGAGATCTAGATAAATCGAGTAAATGTACAAATTAAAAAGTAAATATCCTGCGCAACAAATATTTAAAATGAGTTAAGTTATCTACCATAGATAGGTTTACAACTTGTTTGCCACAAACAGATTTATAATCTGCTTATCGTAATGGGTTTAAGAGGTGCTTTTATGATTAAAATGAAGTTACACGGTACATACAACATCTATTATGCTATCCTTGGCATGCGGAATCCTCTGAATTCCTGGCACCTTATGGACAGCAGCGAGCCTGACCAGGCAGGGAACTGCAAACTTGGAGAAAAGGACCTGAATCTGGCCCAGCGCCTAACTCTTGCGGGGAATGAGCATGGCAAGTTTTTAAGGTTTATTACGGTCTGTTTTGATCTTACAGCTCCTCTTTACTGGTGGAAGGAATTTGACACTTACAAGTTCGCAGAAAAAAACTCATGTTCCACAATGCATAAGCTGACCAGCAAGGAGCTCGCCCCTCATGACTTTTCTTTTGATACGCTGACAGCTTACAGGAATGACCAGATCCGGCATCTTAATGATCTTGTCAAAGCATACAAATCCCGTGAAGGAGAGGGCGAAGAAGACCATGCATATCGGAAAGCGATCTTTAGGGAACTTATCCAGGACCTTCCTAGTGCTTACCTTCAAAAACGGACAGTCATAACCAACTATGCCGAACTCAGGAATATTTACTTCCAGCGGCGTTCCCACAAGCTCGATGAATGGAGGGATTTCTGCACGTGGATGAAAGAAACTCTGCCTTACGCAGAAGAGCTCATCTGCGTGGAGAAGAAGGAGTAAAACCGAAAGTATTTTTTCAGTAACCCCTGCAACAAATCGATCTCAGAGCCCAGGTTCTCACTGGTCGTGCCCGCACGACCGGCTTTTCCTTAAAATGTAATAGAAAAATATGAAAAACGTGCCCTTTCAGCTTTATATTGCAGATACTTGCCACTTAAATACGGGCTTAATATGTTTTTAACGAGTCTTTTTAAGGTTGAAATGTAAATTCTTGATTGCTTATTCTCTTCTTTTTACGTCAACCTTAATAAAATCGGTTTGATTTTTTATGAGTTTTAATGCCTTTAAAGATGCATCCTGATTTCAAGGCTGCTTGCAGGTATGACGAAAAAAAGCTTGAACCTCTTGAATACGGCTTACTCGGACCTTTAAATTCCGCCGGATCTGTAATATTTGTAAAATCTCCTGCGGAGCTTTTGGAGAAATTTTTGAAGGGAAACTTATAAGTTAGTTGCCTTCTCAAAATAGTAAAATAGTTCCTGCACAGTCTACAGGAAATTTTAATATTCTACAGTTAATTCTCAATATTCTACAATTATTAATTTTCAGTATTTCGCAGGGGTCTGATCGTATGTCGTTTGTAACTGTTAAAGATGCACCCGGAAAAGGTAGAGGTGTATTTGCACAAAAAAATCTTAAAAAAGGTGAGGTAATAGAAACCTGTCCTGTGATAGTCTTACTTGCTGAAGAAATAGATGCGCTTGAACTTACCCAGCTCTATAATTATTACTTCGCCTGGGGTCCGGACTCAAAAGACGCAGCTATCGCACTGGGTTATGGGTCTCTTTATAACCATTCTTATACCCCTAACGCAAGGTACTACAAAGATCTCGATAACAGCCTTATAAAATACGTTTGTATCACAGATATCCAGAAAGACGAAGAAATCACAATAAGTTATAACTGCGATCCTGAGGATAAAAGCCCTGTCTGGTTTGATCTCGCAAGCCAGAAATAATCCGGATTTTGTTGGAATATGTATACTTATCGACTGTTTTTGAAATGAAAAAATTCCTTCTTACACCTTTTTAAATTCCTCGGGAACGAAAGAAGGTTATATTTCTTTAATCACATTATAGTAAAAAATTGGCTCCTGTAAAATTAAATTCCGGATCTGTTAGGAGCTGAAGTTTCTCCTGAAGCCGTAAATAAAAGGAGTTAAAAATGGAAAATGCACTTCTCACTGTTTTCCGATTAAGCCTTTTCGAAACTTTCTGTGTCACAGGCTCTTTGATCCTTATTGGCGTGATACTCGGCATTATTGAGAGCAGAGCCGACTTTTATGTCCAGAGGGTCTTCGGATGGAAAGGAATTATGTTTACAGCGTGGATAGGCACTCCGATCCACGAACTCGGTCACCTGCTGATGTGCTACGTATTCAGGCACAGAATAAGTAAATTCAAGCTTTTTGACCACAAAGCCAAGGACGGAATCCTTGGATACGTTAATCACGGCTGGAACCAAAAAAGCCTCTACCAGAACATAGGGAATTTTTTCATAGGCATGGGCCCCATATTTAGCGGGACAGCGGCTCTTGTCATTGGGATGTACCTTTTCCTGCCGGGTTCGTTTGACACCTTTGCAAACTATTTGACCCTTGAACCCGCCCAGCCGGACCGGTATATGTTGACAGAAATCTTCGCACTCACAGCCGATCTCTTTGAAAGTATTTTTTCAGCAGAAAACATAACTTCAGTTAATTTCTGGATCTATTTTGCCCTGGCAATCGGTATTTCCTCCCATATAGCCCTGAGCAGGGAGGATCTTAAAGGAGCAGGAAGAGGTCTGGTCACAATATTCTTTTTTCTTTTACTGGTAAATGTGGTTGCCCTGATCCTCAATGCCGATTTTTCCGAATTTTTCACGGGAATCCTGGCTCTCAATGTCTATTTGCTGGCGTTTTCAATGATTTCGATTGTTTTTTCTTCAATCAGGCTGGTTTTAAGCGCTTTTGCATATTATCTGGGTAATAGATATTCCTGATTTGCAGTATGCGGTAATTTACTTGAACGCAGTTTTTGTGGTTTGAGCGCGTTACACAAAAGAAATATGTTAATATCTTGAAGTAGTATTTAGTTTTCAAGTACCATCTTTTTCCTTTTCACATGCATACATGGCTATTAATTATGCTACTTGTATAAAATTAGTGGAGATCTTTTCATAATGGATTCTGTAATTTTCCCTGATCAAATTCATATAGAACAAATAAAGAAACGCCTTTGGTGTGGCCGTGAATTTGGTCAAGCTGCAGTAATGATTGGCGCAGGCTTCAGCAAAAATGCAGATACAGCATCTTATAATGCTCCCTCTTTTCCTCTATGGAAGGAGCTTGCAGATGGTATGTATGGTGCCTTATACCCATCAAGTTCTGATTCCACTGATGATAGATTAAGAGCTACTTCAGGAGAAGGGGCTTCAAAATTAGCTTTAGAATATGAAACAATGTTCGGGAGATCTGCTCTCGATAACTATTTGTTAAAGTCCATCGATGATGGCAATTATCATCCAGGAGAATTACATAAGCTTTTACTTTCTCTCCCTTGGTCGGACGTTTTTACTACTAATTACGACACGCTGCTTGAGAGAACTAGAGTCTCTATTTATGAAAGAAAGTATGATCTTGTTGAAACCCTTCATGACATGCCAGGTAAAATGAAGCCACGAATAGTGAAACTTCATGGAAGTTTTCCGTCCCATCGCCCATATATTATTACGGAAGAAGATTTTCGTACCTATCCTAAAAAATTTGCACCTTTTGTAAACATGGTGCAGCAATCAATGATGGAAAATGCTTTTTGCTTACTTGGTTTTTCTGGAGACGATCCCAATTTCTTGTCTTGGTCCGGCTGGGTTCGTGATAATTTAGGTGAATCAAAGCCTCCTATTTATCTTTGCGGTTTGCTAGAACTATCACCTTCGAAAAGGAAATTGCTTGAAAATAGAGGGGTAGTTCCTATAGATTTGTCTCAAAAGTTCCCAAAATCTGATGTTCCAGAAAATATTCGTTACAAAGAAGCAATAAACTGGTTTTTAAAAGAGTTACAGAATGGTAAACCTCCTAATCCATTAAAATGGCCTAAAAAGTCAAGAGGTCATTGTCACCCTTTCGATCAGAATTTTAAGGCATACGACCTTAAAGAAATATGTAAAATATGGAGCGGGGAACGAAAAGAGTATCCTGGTTGGGTTATTGCCCCAAAAAAGAACAGAGATATAATTTGGAACTACACAAAGTATTGGATTGACACTGTTTTTAATTCTATCGAGACGCTCCCAGACCTAGAAAAGTTTTTCTTATTGTATGAGCTGAATTGGAGGTTAGAAATAACCTTAACGCCGCTTTTTAGTAACTGGACTGAAATAATCAGTCAGACAGTTGAAAAATTCAATCCTTTTCCTTCTTACATGGAGATCCCAAATGCTTCAATAAAAGCAGATCAAATAGAATACAAAAGCCTCGATTGGGAGCGAATTAGAGTAAGTTGGGTAGAACTAGCCTTTGCTCTTGTTAGAGAAGCTAGAGAGAATCATAATGAAGAATGTTTCTTGCTATGGATTAATCGTTTGGAATGTTTACTAAGTATACAGAAAGATTGGAAAGCAAGATTGTTTTATGAAAAATGCTTATTCTTCTTATTTAAATCAAACCAAGAAGAAGTAAGAAAATGCCTTGAAAGTTGGCCCCAAATAGATGACTTGCCTTCTTGGGAAACTAAACGAGCATCAATACTTGCTGAACTTGGAAACTTAGATGAGGCCGAAAAAATAGCAGAAAGAGCTCTTCAAAAAGTCCGTCTTCAAATTCAGCCTTATGAGATAGATTGTTTAACACTATCTCAAGAAGGTTTGATAATGTTTCTCCTGAAGTATATAAAAGAGAATAGTAGTGATATAGAAGATTTTGTAGGGGAGTATAGAGACAGATGGGATAAATTGGAGACTTATAGGTGCAATCCCAATTCTCAAATAGAATCGTTAATTTTAAATGTAGGACAAATTCGATTGCCACTGTTTGAAAAAGAAAATACAAGTTCAAGCCAATGGACTTTTACTATCCTTCCTGCATTCTCATTTCTTAGGATGTTTGAAGAGGTAGGTTTGCCTGTTAGATGTGGCTCTATTGCTATGTATCCTAATTCGGTGGATAAGTCCTCAATTTTGATTTCACCATATGCCCCTCTTTGGGCTTTGAGTTTTATGGTAAGAACCGGAAGAGACGAAGGTATAAAAAAACAGTTTAATCAAATTCAAGTAGCTCTTCTTACTCCTGAAGAAGTGGATCTTTTATATAAGTTATTCACCAACTCTTTAAAGCAGGCTGTAAAATATTTAGAATTAAATCCCATTGAGTGTCACGGAAACAGTTACTCAGTAACTCAAATTGAACTTGCTTCAGGGATGTTGTCGCGCCTTTGTATTTGCTTATCCACTGACCAGTTGGATCAATTATTTAGTTTATCAGTTGATATATATAATACGCAAATCTTTCGTAATCACGATTTCTTACATGATTGCATAACAAATATTTTTGAAATGCTTCTTCGCAGCATGCCTCAATACAAAATAATCGAAAAAATGCCAGATCTTCTCTCTTTACCAATCCCAACAGAAAGTGGATTTGAATGTGAAAATCAAGAACATTGGCCTGAGCCATTTACTTATGTTAAATGGAGTGAGAATGCTGGCTTGAAGTCTAGTTTTGATAGATCTCTTTGGAGTAAACCTATTAGTAATTTAATCAGTATTGTCGAGAATGGAACCCCAGAATCAAGAAATAGAGCAGTACTAAGATTAGCAAAGCTCCATGAAATTAATGGATTAAATGGTACAGAATCTAAGTTGTTGGGAGATGCTCTTTGGGGAAGAGTAGATCCAAGAAAAGGTATTCCAGGTGAAACTCAATTATCTGATTCATCATATCTTCTTCTTCCAGAAATAAGAGAAGGAATTGCAAAGGAAAACTTCCATAAATACCTTATTTCAAAAGATTTTCCACGGGTCGTACTGAGATCTCAAACGGCAAAAACATTCAGTATGGATTCCCATACAGAATTGGTGAAATATATTAAAGAATGGCTTCGTGGAACTAAATCTCAATTCCCGTGGTATGAGGAGGAAAATAAAAAACTTGAGGATTGGACAACTGAAGAAATGATACACCTATTAGATACAGCAATATCATGGTGGAATGAAGAAAAATATGAACTACATGAAAATACACATTCAATTTCTATTATTCTACCCAATTTAATGAGGAAACAGTTTGGATACTTGGTCCAGTTGATCTCGCAAGTTATACTTCCAAGATTAGGACCAGTTTCTGGAGATGTAAAAGATCGTGTCAAAAACTTGCTATCCGACATGGAAAAATTTGACATCTGTGTATTACGTGCTCTACCTATGACTTTATTTATTGAACCTGAAAATTATGATGAAGTTTTGCAAAAAATTAGATTTGGTCTTAATTCAGCAAAAGAAGAAGAAATCCATGAAATTATTTTTGGTTTATTCAACTGGATTATCTTAGGAAATATGGGAAAAATACGATCTCCTCCGAATGATTTATTGGATGAATTAATTAACCGAACTGTTGCAAGACGGCAACCTGGACTTGAATCGGTTATTGAATGTGTTTCTAGTATTGTAAGGAGACTCCCTGATTTGTTTACTGAAAAACAAACTGAATCTTTAATAATTGCTTTACAATATCTTATTAAGGAAACTGAACTGCCTGACAAAAAAGACTTATACAAAACAAAATATTCTTTATTTTTAATTGATGAGTTACCAACATATAGGAAATTGTCTGCAGAATTATCATTTTGGATTTTTCAAAAATTCAAAATTGAAGTTAAGGCAATTCCCCCAATTGTTATGGATTGGAAAGAAGCGTGTTTGAAAGATCCTTTCCCGCAAATAAGAAAGATTTGGGCGGAACAGATTGAGGAAGAGACGATTCATTAAATATTTAAAACCCGTGCTGCTTTCCTGTCACACTCTCAATTTCAATTTTAATCACGCATAGCCTGTTTACTTTCCATTCTTCAAACTCAAAAGGTCCTTCCTTTCCGTAATGCTCGGACAGGACGGCAAGCCCCTCAACTTTTTCATTGTAATCTTCCAGAAACTTTGCCTGCCCGTATCCAATAACGCTCCTGTAGCGGACATTGTATTTGCAGGGCTCGTCGGCAGTCATTACTTCAGTTTCTACGTCGGCTTCGAAACAGACTCTGGGATTCGTTTTAAAAATGTTGATTTTCTTGCCTTTCTGGGAGCTATGGAGGTAGATAGCGTTTCTTTTATAGCCGAAGGCCATCGGGACAATATAGGGAATGTCTTCGTCTGAAAAGGCAAGGTGAAGAAATTTCGCTTTTGAGAGGATTTCTTCTATCTGCCGAAGGTCATTGATTATTTTCTGGCTTCCCATTTTTTTACCTGAAATAAGTTTGTTTGCTTAAAAACGGCTTATGTATGCCTGTTATATATTTCGTCTTTAAAAAAGTTACTTCTTTTATCTATTTATGAAAAAGAAGTCGAAGAGGAACACGCAGGATTTAGCGTGCTCCCGTAAGATTTTCAGTCTGGCTCATTCAGAAATAACCCCACTGGAAAGAAGGATAAATTATGAAAGTGTATCGAAAGTTCTGTAAAATCACAAATATCAAGAAGTTATTGTGTAGCAAACTCCATGTTGAAGAACAGAATTATACACATAGTACATGAAAACTTAATTTTTTCGTATGTTCTTTTTAATTGCTTTTTTGTGTCTAGACACCTTAATGTTTATGTGCTAATTTTCTTTAATAAGGCTCTTAGGAAGATAGAATTCGGGGATGAAAGGAAAGAATAAATAGAAAGTGTTTTATTTTTAGGAATGTTATCGGCAGGGAAATATGAAGGCGTTTTTACCGCATATAAAGGTATCAAAAGGCGTCGTTTATAGGAAATATGAAAATTATTGAGGTACTGATCTTTGGAATGTGGAGATTTCGTGAAAGTTTAAACAATTCAGAATAAATTAAAATGTTTTTATAAAAATATATAAAAAGTATCTTATAGAGGAGCCAGTACCTTTCACCAATTTCTAAGCATATGGTTTTCAAAAAGCTGACTATTTCTGCATCTAAAAGAAAGTTTTTACGGTATTTCATACAAAAAACCATGTGATACTTTATTTTATACCCCACTTTGACAGATTATGCTAATTAAAACAGTATATTCATACAAAAAACACGCTGCATCGACTCATTACAGTTTTATAAAATAATAAATGTCAAAAATCAATAAACACACGATATAAATTTAAATTGTATGAAGAAAACTGAAGCATGAAGCCCGTTTATACATTAAAAAAGTTATGCTTCTGTCAAATGAGGATTATATACACAGTGGTTTGCATGCCGTAGTTCCATTTAGAATACAAAGGTAGCTAAAAATATAAAATAGTTATTTAACTAACGGTTCTCGGGGAAATTTCCATCCCCGCAGCAAGCTGCGGGGTATTCGACTGAAATAAAATTCCTATCTTAATTATGCCGCTTTCCACCTTCTTTTTTACAGTTCATTCTTCTCCCATTTCTTTTCTGAATTCTATGTAATCCCTCTCAACTTCTTCGAGTTCGTGTTCCACTTTATCCCCCCGTCTTATATTTTGATAACAGTAGCTTTTTTGATAATAGTAGCTTATTCATGTCTTTGCCTATTCACAAAAACAATTTCTTTGAATTCACCTTAATCCCCATTTTGGAAAATGCTCTTCATTTATATAAAGTCTCCGTCAACCCTTATGTATTCTGACGGAGTATCAAAAGTTTACATATTTTATTATTTATCGTACTATGCGAAAACGAGAAGATATAATTAAATGAAAGGTATGATATTTTCTGTTTTCATGCATAAAAATTCGAAACCTGAACTCATTCTTGGTATAAGGAACCTTGCAGGGCTTGAGGCCTGCTCCAGCTATGCGGACGCTGTCTATTTTTCAACCGACAGGCTCAGTCTGAGGGCAAAAGCGAAAGAAATTACTCTGGAATCCCTTGACGAGTTTGTTCATGAGGTGAAATTTAGAGGTCTCAGGGCTTATCTGGCTGTAAACTCGACAGTAAATGAGGACAAGCTCGGAGAAGTATCGGATGTAGTAACTGCAGCTTCAAAAGCAGGAGTAGACGCAATTATTGCCTGGGATCCTGCTGTGATCCTAAAGGCGCGGAAAGCCGGGCTTCGAATCCATATCTCCACACAGGCAAACGTTACAAATCACGAAACTGTAAATTTTTACAGAACTCTCGGAGCAGAGCGTATTGTGCTTTCGAGAGAACTTTCCCTTGAAGAGATACGAAAAATCGGCCAGCAAACTGAAGTAGAAATCGAGACTTTCGTGCACGGCGCAATGTGCATGGCAGTTTCAGGCAGATGCCATCTGTCGGCTTACGCTCTCGGAAAATCCGGAAATTGCGGGGAGTGTACTCAACCCTGCAGGTGGAAATGGGAGCTTCATGGAGAAAACGGACTTGTTGCAGAAAGCCTTGGGAAGTACCTTCTCAGTGCAAAAGACCTCTGTATGATAGGGCATATTCCCGAACTTCTTGAAGCCGGTATAAGTGCCTTTAAAGTGGAAGGAAGGCTTCGAGATCCCGGTTATCTTGAAGTTGTTTCCCGCTGCTACAGGGAGGCAATTGATGCCTGTAGAAATGGGAACAATACTCTTGAAAAAGCAGAAGCCTGGAGATGCGAACTTGCTTCTGTCTATAACAGGGGCTTTTCGACAGGCTTTTATTTTGGCCCCCCGGGTCTTGATGGTTTTTCTCCTGAAAAAGATATGAATGCCTCGGAAAAGAAGCGCAGGGCTGTGGGGGTTATTGAAAATTATTATCCAAAACAGCAGGCTGCAGCAGTTAGGCTTCTCGAAGGAGGGATTTTAGTCGGAGACGAGATCGTAATTGAAGGAAATACCACTTATCTGAGGCAGTGGGTCAGCTCCCTGAAGAAAAAAGGCGAAGCTCTTGCAGGGGCTGAAAAAGGAGACAAAGTCGGCCTTGCTGTTGACGGCGAAGTAAGGAAAAATGACCGAATTTTCTTAGTATAATTTAAATAAATGATCAGATTTTCACAATGTCATTAAAATAATATAACAGTAGCTATATATTGGATTCTTTCTATACGAATAACAAATTACAGAAAAGAATCACTATATCTAATTCCGGTAATAACCTCGATAGGCTGGACATCTTTTTATCGGATAAATAACCTTATTCGTTAACCCAGGACAGCTGGCCAAACCTTCGTCCGGGTAAACTGCCGCTGATTAATAGCCGGTCCTCTGATTTATAAATATTCTTGATTAAGAATTATTCATTATAAGCAATTCTCTGGCCGATAAACAGCCTTCCCGCATAATAAAGGACAAGCTATAAGATTGATTTCCTGAATGAACGAGAATATTCTTTCTGTTTATCCCAGAGTCCGTAAAGGTGATACTTTGATAAGCGTCAACGAAATGGGATCATATGTTATCGAAGAGATGCTCGACTGGAGCGAAGACCTGAAAACCGAAGTCATCAAGCTCGAAAACGGGGCTACGGTTATTGACTGCGGAGTTAAAGCCGAGGGTGGTTATGAAGCCGGGATGTACCTGGCAAGGCTCTGCCTGGCTGACCTTGCAGATCTCAGGTATACCACCGTTGACCTGAAAGGCCTCAAATGGCCCGCCATCCAGGTAGCAACTGACAATCCTGTAATTGCCTGTATGGCGTCTCAATACGCAGGCTGGAAAATCTCTGTCGGTAACTACTTTGGAATGGGGTCGGGCCCTGCACGTGCACTTGGCTTAAAACCCAAAGAACTTTATGAGATAATCGGATATGAGGATGACTTTGAAGCCGCAGTCCTGGTCCTGGAGTCCGACAAGCTACCTGATGAGAAAGTTGTGGAATATATTGCAAAACACTGCAGCGTAGACCCTGAAAACGTGGTGATTGCTGTTGCTCCGACTGCCTCTATTGCAGGTTCTGTCCAGATCTCGGCCCGTGTCGTAGAAACCGGAATCCATAAGTTTGACTCTATCGGTTTTGATATCAACTGCATTAAAAGCGGATATGGTGTTGCCCCTATTGCTCCTGTTGTCGGAAATGATGTTCAGTGCATGGGTTCGACCAATGACTGTGTGATCTACTGCGGTGAAACTAACTATACAGTACGTTTTGAGGGGGAACTGGCCGAACTTGAGGAATTTGTAAAGGATGTGCCTTCCAAAACCTCCGGCGACTTCGGAAAGCCCTTCTACCAGACCTTCAAGGCAGCAAACTTTGACTTCTTCAAGGTCGACGCAGGCATGTTCGCTCCTGCAAGGCTTACCGTAAACGATCTTAAGAGCACAAAAACCATTTCCAGCGGCGGACTCTATCCTGAAATCCTGCTCCAATCCTTTGGAATCAGGCAAGTTTAAAGGGCAAATGCCCTTTTTATTTTCTATCTAATTTTTACCTAAACTTCTTTTGTTTTCTCGGATCTTTCTTGATAAATGCTGTTACCAGTACTTATTTAAGCGAGTATTTCCTATCCTACTGTAGAAATATAATGCTACGAAGAGACTGCTCAAAAAGCAGGATTTTACTGAAAGATTAGGGGAAATTTTCGTGCCAATAATAAACACCTCACAGGGAGTAGGAGGCATACTGAACAATTTCAGGAGCCTTGTCAAAGGAGCGGAAAAGATCACTTTTGTAGGAACTCCAGGATTCTGTACTCCTTTTGCGGAACTTCTCGGTTTTGTAGTCCGAGACCAAAAGCTCGCTTTCGTTTCCAGTCTGGACTTTGAGAAAGCCAGGTCTGTTTACATGACTTATGAGGGCATGCAGCTTGGAGAACTTACAGACGCACACGCTGATGTTGTTGTCCTGCTGGGCGGGCTTGCTATGCCAAAAACCGGGATAAACCCTGAAAAAGCAAAGGATGTCGCTACAAAAATCCTCGAAGGCTCGGAAAAAAGGAAAATTATCGGAGTCTGCTTCCAGTCCATGTTCATGCAGCAGAAATGGGACGAGGTAATTAACTTTGATTATATAATCAATTCCGACATGGCTGTTGAAGTGCTGGGCTTCTAAAATTTTCTGCAATTAAAACTTTTTGCAATTAATTCCCATACATGCCTCACAAAAAGATTCATGTAGATAAAAATTTGTTTTTTCCGTTTCTATTTTTCTCCTGTCCTGCAATTTTTCTAATAAGATACAATTATATCCGATCCTATCTTATAACATATGATAATTATGGAGAAAGCTGCTAACGAAATCAAGGAATTAAAGGGCTTTTTGCCCAGGTCTATCGCGTATGCAGGACAGATAAACGAAGATTTTGCCGAAGGGATTGCAGGCTTGTATAAAGCTGTCTGGGAGGAAAGGGAAGGCGGGCTTTCTATAAAACAGAAGCATCTCATCGTCTTTGCTGTCGCCTGCTCCAGCAACAACATACAAAGTGCAGCCAAAATCCTGGAGAGGCTTCATAAATTCGGAGCCACAAAAATGGAGATTACTGACGCCATGATGCTTGCTACTTGGACTGGTGGAATCCAGCATTTCACGGATTTCAGTGCAGTAATTCTTAAAGAAATGGAGAGATTAGGCTATTAAAAGCCATCTTTTCTTACTTTTTCAGAAAAATATTTATTTCGAATGAATGCTTTCTTTTTGTAAATTTTATGTTTGCCTTATATGTATGCGCGTAAATTTTTATAAACTTCCTTACAACCTTCTTATAGCCCTCTTCTATATTTTTTTACAAATATAATTCGTCTCCGATTTTTAAATTAATCGATATATACAAGTTGTATTTTTTTCGGAAGGTTTATTTACTCCGTTTTTATAGAAAGAGTCAGGAACGTTTTCAAAGGAAGGCCCTTATTTCAGTATAGAATCTATAGATTGTGTTTGAGTGAAGTACGAACTTTCTAATTAAAACATGTATAATTAAGGCACGTTTCAAGGAAGGGATTTTTATGGGACAGCCGGAAACACGTGTAATCTTTCGGGAGGTACAGGATCTGCGCAATAACATTTTTCTGGTTTCTGTCCTTTATCCTGCAATCCTGCTCTGGTATATAGAGATCCACCATCTGGTCTTTGGAAAACCTGCCGGGGTTCAGAATATTCATGACATATACTTATTTGTGCTCTGGATTATTTTCGGGTTATTTTTCCCTCTTGTATTCTACTGTACAAAACATATAACTGAGGTCAGAAGTGATGGAATATACATCCGTCTAATACCCCTGAATCCGTCTTTTAAAAAGATCCCCTTCTATATAGTGGAAGAATGTAAAATTAAGGCTTATGACCCCCTGACAGGGAAAGAGTCTGATGCATCACAATCTTCTAAAAGAGTTAATCTGGTTGTAATCCTGAAGCTCATTTCCGGCAAAAAAATGCTCATCAGTTCCAGAAAACCCGAAGAGCTCTACAGAGCAATCAAGCAAGCTTCAGCACAGTACTAAGAATTCCTTCTTTTCACATGTAATTGCCAGCTTTTTTACCTCTATTCCCATTTTTAAAACCCTTAATTTTTGCTCGGGCGTATTGCCCGAAGTCGAAAGCGTAAAAAAGCAAAACCTTATATGGAACTTAGTAACTGTTAAAATTAAATAATTAATAATTTAAGGAAAACATTTTGTAGAAGGTAGATATAAAGTGGTATGGGGGATAGATTTTTCCCCGAAAGGAACTGAAGCTCTTTACAGAGAACAGGATGGAAAACTCCTGATCGAGCTTGAGCTGCACAGTATAATGCAGATTTTCAATTCTTTTGATCCTGCCCCTTTTCACGAAAAAGAGCTTGATGAAAATGCAGAAGTATATATCTATAACACAGTTGGAGAATTCCCTCTAAAAAAGCCTCTTGAAATTGTGATATATGTTCCTCCTTCTGAATTTGATGGAGAAACCGGGCGCACTCTTAAAGAAGCAATCAAGAATCACTTTTCATACAGGGAACTTCTCACGGAAATAGAATTGAGGCGGCTTCTTCAGCGTGGGAGGAGAAACATGACAATTGCTGTTGTTTTTCTCTTTCTCTGCCTGCTCATAATCCGAATTCTATCAACTTTTGAAGGAGGTCTTATAAAGACCATGCTTTCCGAAGGACTGACTATTACCGGATGGGTTGCTATGTGGGAGCCGGCGTATATTTTCCTCTATGGATGGTGGCCCATTGTGCAAAAAAGAAATATTTACAGGAAGATCTTAGGCATGCACGTAAGTGTCATACCTGGTTCTCCAGGTGGGGGGTAAAAATGACAGACAGCCGCTTTTTACCGA